>JAUIEH010000598.1 GCA_030428405.1 Alphaproteobacteria bacterium | reverse complement strand
CGTCCATCACCAGGACGACAACCTCGGCGAAATTGATGGCGCGGATCGTGTCGGATACGGAGAGACGCTCGAGCGAGTCCTGCACCTTGGCGCGCTTGCGCAGGCCTGCGGTGTCGTGGACGCGCACCTCGCGGCCGTCGTGCTGGAAGCGCACGGCGATGGCGTCGCGGGTGACGCCGGGCTCGGGCCCGGTGATGAGCCGGTCCTCGCCAATCAGCGTGTTGATGAGCGTCGACTTGCCCGCGTTCGGACGGCCGATGACGGCGATGCGCACCGGCTTGTCATCACCTTCGGCGTCATCATCGGCCTCTGCGCCTTGGCCCGAAACCGCATCAATATCCGCACCTGATGCGCCGCCATGCGCCTGGGCGATTTTCTGAAGCGCAGAGAACAGGTCTCCCAAACCCTCGCCATGCGCCGCCGACATCGCAACCGGCTCGCCAAGGCCGAGATTAAAGGCGTCGAGCAGGCCCTGATCACCCGCCTTGCCCTCGCATTTATTCGCAATCAGCAAGGTCGGCTTGTTCGCGCGGCGCACGATCTCGGCGAAGATTTCATCCTCCGCAGTCACGCCCGCGCGCGAATCGATGACGAACAGGCACGCATCCGCGCGCGCGATGGCAGCCTCGGTTTGGGCGCGCATCGCCCCGCTCAGCGTGTTGGGACGCGCATCCTCGAAGCCCGCCGTATCAATCAGCGTCAGGTCGAGACCGCCGAAGACGGCGTGCGCCTCCCGCCAGTCGCGGGTGACGCCGGGCCGGTCATGCACGATGGCCAGCTTGCGCCCGGCGAGACGGTTGAACAGCGTCGACTTGCCGACATTGGGCCGGCCGACGATCGCCAGACGCAAGCTCATCTCACCTCAGCGAAAGGCCAAAAGCGTGGCGTCGTCCGTGAGAACATAGAGCGTGCCGCCCGCCACGATCGGCGAAATGAAAGCCGGATCGCCAAGGTCGAAATCGCCGACGCGGTCGCCCGTACGCGGATCAAGCGCGACCATGTCCTCTTCTGACGACACGACATAAAGCCGTCCGCCCGCAAGCACCGGGCCCGCCCAGGCGATGCGGCCGCGGCGGCGTTCTTCGTTCTCGAACTGACGCAGCTGCGTCACCCAATAGACCGCGCCGTCGGTGCGGCGCAGCGCCACGACCTGGGCGTTGTTGGTGACGACATAGATGGTGTCATTGACCACCCACGGCATGGAAATGCCGCCGGCCGGGCTTTCCCACACGCGCTCGCCGGTACGCAGGTCCAGAGCGGCGAGGATGCCGGAATGGCTCGCCGCATAGACGTGATCGCCTGCGACGACCGGGCTGCCGGCGATGTCATTAAGCGAGGAAAGCCCCGTGGAGCGCGCAGCGCTGGTCAGCGCCTGGCTCCAGATTTCGCGGCCGTTCTCAACGCGCAGCGCGATGATTTCGCCCGACGCGAACGGCGCCAGAACCACTTCGCCGATAACGGCCGGGCTGGCGGCTGCAAGAATGCGCGCCGGCTCCGCAAGACCGCGATAGCTCCACAGGACTGATCCGTCCTCCGTCGACAGAGCGTAAAGCTCGTTGTCGAAGCTGATCGCAAACAGACGCCCATCAGCGATGGTCGGCGG
>JAUIEH010000095.1 GCA_030428405.1 Alphaproteobacteria bacterium | reverse complement strand
GGCGAAGACGGCCATGACGCCGTCGGCGAGCTGATCGAAGCGACAGTCGACGCCGCGCACACGGCGACGGCCAATTTCGTTGCGCCCGACATGCTGGCGCCGGCGCCGGCCGACGGCCTCACCGAGCCCGGCGAGTTCGGGCCCCTTCCGACAGTCTCGATGGACGGCCACACATCGCGCGAGACCTATGCGCGACCGGCCGCGCCCGGCGACATCCGCCCGCAAATCGCACTCATCATTTCCGGTCTCGGCCGCAGCCGCGACGTCAGCGAAGACGCCGTTCGCCGCCTGCCGCGCAATGTCACGCTCGCCTTCAGCCCCTATGCGCCCGGCCTGCAGAACTGGATCGACGCCGCGCGCGCGACCGGCCACGAGGTCATTCTCGAACTGCCGATGGAGCCGTTCGACTATCCCGCCAACGATCCAGGCCCCCATACCCTGCTCGCCAACGGCTCGCCCGAAGAAAACGCCCGCCGGCTCGATTATCTGATGTCGCGCGCGACCGGCTATTTCGCCGTCATGAACCGCATGGGCGCGCGCTTCACCGCCGTAGACAGCGCCACCCAGGCCGTCTTGCACCGCGTCGCCTCGCGCGGCGTCGGCTTCATCTATGACGGCGCAGCCCCGCGCCCCCAGCTCGCCAACGCCGCCGACGCCGTCGATCTCAGCCTCGCCGCCGCCGACCGCCTGATCGATGCCCGCCTCGAGCGCGACCATCTCGACGAGCAATTGCTGCATCTCGAAGCGCTCGCCATTCAGAACGGCGACGCGCTCGGCGTCGGCCAGGCCTATCCGCTCACCGTCGAGCTGGTGAACACCTGGGCGAGCGCGCTTGAGCGCCGCGGCTTCGCCCTTGTGCCCGCAAGCGCCATTTTGGAGCGCCGCGCCGCGCACACTCATGAGCGCCTCGTCGCGGAAGCCGAAGCCGCCAGCTCGCGCCATGACCGCGCCGTCACTTACGCCACCGTCCGCGCCTCGTTCGGCCGCCATGACGAGGAAGAAGAAGACTCCGACGGCGGCGATCATGGCGGCGGACACTGAGCGGTTGGCGCAGCGCTGCGAGCAGCATTAGTCTTGCCGCTGATGGCTTCAAAGAATCTGGACCGCTACCGGCCCAATGTCGGCGTTGCGTTGTTTAACGACGACGGGCTCGTCTTTATCGGCAAGCGCGCGGGCGAGCGGTCACGCTATTGCTGGCAGATGCCGCAAGGCGGCGTTGATCCGGGCGAGGACGAGCGCGACGCCGCCGTGCGCGAACTCGAAGAAGAAACCGGGGTGCGCAGCCGCCATATCGAGCCGCTGGCCGAAATCGACCATTGGCTCACATATGATTTTCCGACGGCGGTGCGTCTGGCCAAGCGCCGGCGCGGCAAGAACTGGCGCGGACAAAAACAGCGCTGGTTTGCGTTCCGCTTCACCGGCAAGGCCGGCGATGTCGACCTCAACGCCCATCATAAGCCGGAATTCGACGACTGGCGCTGGGAGCGTCTCGCCGCCACGCCGGAACTGATCATTCCGTGGAAGCGCCGGGTCTATGTCGAGGTCGCCAAGGCGTTCGCGCCCTTTGCAGAGCACTGAGGCGCAACCGGCGCGTCAGGCGGCGTGCGCTTAGGCGTAAGCGTCGGTCTGGACAGCCGCCTGAAGCGCCTCGATCCGGTCGACGACGGCTTGCGCGGCCTCGCGGTCTTCGTCGGTCTTGGCGTCGGCGGCGTCTTCGCGCGCGTCCTGAAGCTCTTGCGACAGCGCAGCCATGTCCACGGCGGTGACATCAACGGCGTCCTCGGCCAGCACGGTCAGGCCTTCGGGCGTGACTTCGGCAAAGCCGCCATTGACGAAAATGCGCCGTTTCGCGCCGTCCTCGAACACGGTGATCGCGCCGGGGCGGATCGTGGCCATGACGGGCGCATGCTCGGCGAGCACGCCGAAATCGCCTTCCGTGCCGGGCACGACGACCTGGTCGACCAGCCCCGCGAAAAGCTCGCGCTCGGGCGAAACGAGATGGAAATTCAGTTTTTCAGCCATCGAACACCTCTGTTGGGCCCTTCCATAACGGCGCACGCCCCCGCGCTCAAGCGCAGAGCGGCTGTCGAGCGACGGCGCCAGGCAAACCCCGCGCTCATGTAGCGAGCCGCATGGCGAGCGGTAGCGCCGAGTTAGGACTCACGCGCTCAAGCGGCGAGGCGAATGCCGAGCGGTAGCGCCAGTTATTCCTCGTCATCCCGAATAAGCGCGTCAGCGCTTATTCGGGACCCACGGTCGTATGCGGCGAAGCTCCCCTAGCGCCCTCTTTTGCGGCTTCGGTAGGTCCCGGCTCTCCGCTCCGCTGCGGCCGGGATGACGACGAGAATTGCCTCTTGAATCCCTTCCATCCCCGCCGGCATCGCCGGTCGGGGATTGCGCTGCATTTCCGCTCACGGAAGAGCGGGCGCGGAGCGAACGTCAATCGCGCTTTCCGGCTTGCGCCGGGTAAGGAGCGATTCACGACCGCTCCGCGCTGACGACTTGTGCCGTTCCCTTCAGGCGACGTCCGTACGGGTCCGCTGGTCTGGGCGCACATCGCTGCGCGCTAAGGCCCTGGACGTGGTCGGCCTGCCGGCGGGGTCATAGTGCCCCGCCCCCTGAAGGGCGCTCGCCGGGCCTCATCCGCTCCGGTCACGGATGAGCCGCGGCGCGTCAGCCTCCGCCCGCCCGCATCCGGTTCGCGAGCCCGCCATAAGAGCGAAGACGGGAGCGATTATGGAGGTGATGGGACGGGGGCGGATAAGTTGATCGAATATTTTCGCATAGCGAATTTCAGCACTTGCGTCGTTCGCTCTCTTAGAACCAAGATTACTCAAACAACAGCGAAACGCTTGGGTGTACGACATGTGGCTGAATGGGAGGGGGCCATGTTAGACGAATTACGAAATGCGATATTGGATTCTAGCACAAGCACAGGCCTAAGTTCTGGCTTTATAGAAAATATGTCGGCAGAAGCAATTGGTGTAATTGCAGGTATATTCATTTCATTCTTGGCTGCATTTCTTTTGGACAAAATCGGTAATAACCGTCAATTCAAACCGCTTCGCCATAGGGCCGCAATTCGACTTGTGCGCCTTCATGAGGAGTTGGTGCGTGAGCTACGCAAGCCTTTTCAACGGGACCGTGATAACGCCGCTTCGGTTCGCATGGCCATCAGCGAATTAGAAGACATCGTAGAAGAGTACGATTTTGGCCTCACTACACGGCAGATGTCGGCAGTGAACGAGTACAGAAGCCGACTAAGAGCATTAGAGGCAGCTAGCGCCAACGCGCTTCGCCGCGGAAATGCAGTTCAACAGCGATTTCGAGATGCCGCGGTGAGATTGAAGCCCGCTTTGAAGAGACTAAATTCTGGTCGCCTCGAAGGTCACTGGAAAGAAGTGCTTGGTGCAAACTTGGAATACGGCAGTCTAAGAAATGCTACTTCCAACGTGGATGATCAGCTCCAAGCTTAACAAGTCTTGTCGCCCCTACCCCCCGCTGCGCACCGCGCTCATCCTAGCGTGCAGGGCTTGTTGCAGGGCGATGGGCTGGGCGACGCCTTGGGTTTTGTGGCTGACTTCGCCGACCGTGACGATCGTGACGTCGGCATAGTCGAAGAAGCGGCCGAGCAGCGGCTGGTCGATGGCGACGCGGACGATTTTCTCGAGGTCGGTTGAGTAGAACGACACGTTCAAGACGCCGGTCTTTTCCATGAAGCGCTGATTGGTCACCGCGATTTCATGAAACCACAGCCGCGATACGCGCACGATGAAGCGCCAGATGAAGCGCACCGTGAAGATCGCCAGACCGCCCAGATAGCCCCATTTGAGCACGGCCTGCAGCGTCGGGTCGGGCTCGGGGAGAAACGCGAGGATCGCCTCGCGCGCGATCGACCACATCAGGATGCTGGCCAGGAACTCGATGATCGGCGCGCCATATTGCGCCATGCGCGAGAGCTTGGGACGCGCCTCGATGCGCTCCTGGGGCAGGAGCACGCGGCTGACATAACTCATATGCGGTCCCCGGCTGAGACGCGGCGCAAAGCCTTGCGCGCCAATGTTAACGCCCCTGCCTAGCACGCCCGCCGCCAAGTTGGCAGCGCGCATCCTCAGGGCGCTCACAAGCAGGCATGCCGGTTATGACAACGGTGTCACTACGAGCTAAAGTGGACGCGCGCGCACCCTGCGAGTTGAACCTCTAGGAACCGAACCATGTCTTTCCCACGCCGTTTGATCACTGTTGCGAGCTTCGCGCTCGCCAGCGCGGCCTGCGTGAACGCGCCGGCCACGCGGGTTGAAGCGCCTGCGCCGCGCCCGATGGTGGTCGTCAATGAACAAGACGTGGTGCGCGAGGAAGCCCCGCCGCACGGCGCCATCGGCATGAGCACGGCCTATCGCATCTCGGATGCTGCGCCGGGCCGCTGGATGGAGTTTCGCCGGCGCGAGCTGCATGTCGGCGCCGCCGTCGGCTTGCATGTGATTTCCCATGACGAGGTCTATTACGTGACCGCGGGCGAAGGCGAAGTAACCTCGGACGGCGAGACCGCGCGTCTGGGTCCGGGCATGGCGGCTTATCTCTATGAAGGCGCGAATGTCGGCATCCGCCAGATCGGCGGCGAGCCCTTGTCGATCATTATCGCTTATCCGCGCGCAGAGCCGGCCGATTAGCCCGGAACGCTCAGACGCCGGTCGATGACTGATGCGCAAGCAGAGACTTACGCTCAGGCGAGCGCGTCCTCGCTGAACCGGCCGCGCTTGTTAAACACCTCGAGCGCGGTTTGCGCGGAGGCGCGCAGGCGCTCCCAGTCCGGATCGGATAACAGCTCCGACAAAGGCGGCGGCGTTTGCGGCAGCTTTTCGCCGACTTCCGCCAATACGCCGGAATGGCGCGCAATCTCGGCGCGCTCGGCATCCGAGAATGTCGGCGACGCGAATGTTTCCGAAGACTTGAGGTGGTCGGTCCAGTCATCCCACTGATTAAAGGCCTCGGCCGGGACCGACACGGCTGGTACGGCGGCCTGATAACGGATTTGTTCTTCGAACGAGGCCGCCCATTCCAGATAGCCGATCAATTGATTGCGGAGACGCTGAATGACGAGCTCTGGGGATGGCGGCTGGTCGTCAGACATCGCTCAGGCTTTCGCTGTTCGCGCGGAGCGTAACACAGATGCGCGACAGCGAGGCGCGCGCTCAGTCCAGATCCAGATGCAGGAACTGGTTGAAGTCGCTGACGACATAATCGCAGAAGGGCGCGCCCGCCGCGAAGCCGCGCCTGCGGTAAAGCGCGAGCGCAGGCTCAAACTCCGGTCCCGAGCCCGTCTCCAGGCTGAGCCGGCGAAAGCCGCGCGACCGCGCCTCTGCGATGACGTGGTCGAGCAGGCGCGCAGCGACGCCTTTGCGCAGATGGTCTGGATGTGTACGGAATGATTTCAGCTCGCCATGATCGGGCGCGAGCTGTTTCAGCGCTCCGAAGCCCATGAGCGCTGCGTCCTGCCAGGCCGCGAAGACGCTGATGTCGGGCGCGCGCAGACCGGAGAGATCAAGCGCGAAGACGGTTCCGGGCGGCGAGCTTGCATGCATATGCGCAAGATGAAGGCGCAAGAGCGCGAGTATCTGCGGGTCGTCGAAATCCGCAGGCGCAATCGTCATCATGGCGCAGCCCCCTTGCCAGCGCGGGCGGCGCGCCGGCTAGCGCGCGCCTAGTCGTCCATCAGCGCGAAAGCGGCCTCGAAATAAGCGTCGCGGCCGGAAACGACATCCTCATAGCGCGTATCAAGCGCGATGCGAGCGGCGGCGTCCATCAGGCGGCGATCGCCTGCAAAAAGAAAAACGGCGCCGCGCGAATGCGCGACGCCGCTGTCTTGGCAGACCTGACTGAGCTGGAAGCTTAGGCGGCTTCCGCGGCCAGGCGCTCGGCTTTCTGGATCGCTTCTTCCATCGTGCCGACCATGTAGAAGGCCGGTTCCGGCAAATGATCGAACTCGCCTTCGCAGAGACGGCGGAAGCCCTCGACCGTGTCCTTGACCGAGACCAGCGCGCCTTCGAGACCGGTGAACTGCGTGGCGACGTGGAACGGCTGGGACAGGAAGCGCTCGACCTTGCGCGCGCGCTGGACGACGAGCTTGTCCTCTTCGGACAGCTCATCCATGCCGAGAATGGCGATGATGTCCTGCAGCGCCTTATAGCGCTGGAGAATTTCCTGAACCATGCGGGCGGTGTTGTAGTGATCCTCGCCGACGACGCGCGGATCGAGAATGCGCGAGGACGAATCGAGCGGGTCGACCGCCGGATAGATGCCCTTCTCCGAAATCGCGCGGTTCAACACGGTCGTGGCGTCCAAATGGGCGAACGAGGTCGCCGGCGCGGGGTCGGTCAGGTCGTCGGCGGGCACGTAAACGGCCTGCACCGAGGTGATCGAGCCCTTGGTCGTCGTGGTGATGCGTTCCTGCAGCTGACCCATGTCGGTGGCGAGCGTCGGCTGATAGCCCACGGCCGAAGGAATGCGGCCCAACAGCGCGGACACTTCAGAGCCCGCCTGGGTGAAGCGGAAGATGTTGTCGACGAAGAACAAGACGTCCTTGCCTTCCTCGTCGCGGAAATATTCCGCCTGGGCGAGGCCGGCGAGACCAACGCGGGCGCGCGCGCCCGGCGGTTCGTTCATCTGACCGAAGACCAGCGTGCAGCGCGAGCCGTCGCCGCCGCCTTCCTTGTTCACGCCCGACTCGATCATCTCGTGATAGAGGTCGTTGCCTTCGCGCGTGCGCTCGCCGACGCCGGCGAACACCGAATAGCCGCCATAGGCCTTGGCGATATTGTTGATCAGTTCCTGAATGAGCACCGTCTTGCCGACGCCGGCGCCGCCGAAAAGGCCGATCTTGCCGCCGCGCGCATAGGGGCAAAGCAGGTCGACGACCTTGATGCCGGTGGGCAGCATTTCAGCTTCGGTGGACTGTTCGACGAATTCCGGCGCGGGACGATGGATCGGCGCGGAATGCGGCGTGTCGATTGGTCCGGCTTCGTCGATCGGCTCGCCGACGACGTTGAGAATGCGGCCGAGCGTGGCGGGACCGACGGGCACGCGGATCGGCGCGCCTGTGTCGGTGACGTCCTGGCCGCGCACGAGACCTTCCGTGGCGTCCATGGCGATGGCGCGCACAGTGTTTTCGCCGAGATGCTGAGCGACTTCGAGCACGAGACGCTGACCGTTATTGTCGGTCTCCAGCGCGTTCTGGATGTCCGGCAGAGTTTCGTCGAACTCCACGTCGACAACAGCGCCGATAACCTGGGCGATGCGCCCCTTCACATTCGTGCTCATAGCCGAAAACCTGTTCTCATTCATGCAGCGGACAGCGCTTGCCGGAGAGTTCCGCGCCAGCGCCCGGACGGCGGGGCGCCGCGCAAGGACGAACCCGGCGCGGCGAGGCAAATCGTTGGGCGCTCCTATCGCATTCGCCGCGCCGCAACACAAGCGCTGCGCGCGCGGTAATGCGCTGTTTCAGGCCCTATTCCGGATGATATGAGCAGTCCACGCCCGAGGAGCGCACGCGCAGCCGGGTTTCCCCGCCCGCGGGCAGCCGGAAATAGAGCGAACGGCCCTCATGTTCGAGCGCCAGCGCGCCTTCCGAGGACACGCCGAAGCCGAAGCGCTCCGAACCGGTCTGGCTGGTCGACAAGCCGCCCTCGGCGTAAGCGCGCATGGTTACGCCATTGGTCGAGGTTTCGCCCGACGGGCTGCGGTCGCCGACTTCGGCTGCGAATTCTTCCGGCGTCAGGGTTTGGCACGCCTGGCCCGATGAGCCGCACGCGCTCAAGACGCCGGCGCAAGCCAGCGCGCACACAGCGCTGAGTTTCTGCATTTGCCCCTCTCAACAATTGAGCGCCGGGCGCAAACACGCCGCGCCGCGCTTCGAATCTCTACGCTCAGCGACGTTCGCAAACCGCAGCGCCGCCGTCCAGACGCACGCGCGTGCGTCCCGATTCCACTGCGAAATAATGGGTTTCGCCGGCGCCAAGGATCTGCACCACGCCGGGCGCGTCGGCTTCGATGAAAACATCATTGTTGCGGCGCCCCATGCGCGCGCCCTCGCCGCCGCCATAAAGCCGCACGCTATAGCCGCCGAAGCCGATATGCCGATCCGCGGACGCGGCCTGATAGTTCTCGCGAAACACGGCCGCGTCGTAGATTTCACAAGCCCTCGGCCCCTGTCCGCACGCCGAAGCGCCGGCCAGCGCCACAAGCGCCGACACCATGAAGCGAAGCCTCACGATGGCGTGGCGCGGCACATCAGCCGCGCGCCGCGCGTCGCCAGGACGCCGCCATCGCCGCGCGCCACCGAATAACGCGCCCAGCCGCGATTGGAGCGGATTTCCAGCTCTGCAGGCCCGACAACGGTGCAGA
>JAUIEH010000597.1 GCA_030428405.1 Alphaproteobacteria bacterium | reverse complement strand
TGCCGTCGCGCTCAGCCAGCCGCGCCAGCACGACATGAACGCCGTCATCATACTCGGCCAGTTGCGTCAGCTCGCCCTGATCGGGCTCCGCAAACAACGCAACAAAATCCGTCCACGTTGCATTTTGCCCAAGACTGGAGAGATCAAGGCCGGCGACTTGGCCGGCGAAGGCCACACGATCTTCATCGGCGCGCCAGCTGAACGCCGCAACGCCCGCGCAGCGCAAGGCGTCTTCAGCGTCCAACACCCCGCCCGTCCTGTCTGGCGCAGCGGAAGAAGTCACAAAATCGCATCTCCGCGCACCAGCGCGAATAAGAGATGATCGCGCCACGCGCCGTTGATGCGCAGATAAGCGCGCGCCACGCCCTCGCGCTTGAAACCGAGACTTTCCAGAAGCGTGCGCGACGGCTCATTGGACGGCACGCACGCCGCTTCGACGCGATGAAGACCCAGATCATCGAAGGCTAACCGCACGGCGGCGCGGGCCGCTGCGCGCGTATATCCCTGTCGGCGAAAGCTCTCGCCCACCCAATAGCCGATGGAACAGGATTGCAGCACGCCGCGGCGGATATTGTTGAGATTGCATCCTCCGACGAGTGCTCCGTCCGAGGTGCGAAAGACATGAAACGGCGCGGCGAAACCGTCGCGCACATCCTTCATGTAGCGGCGCAGCCGCCGTCTGTAGCCGCCGCGGGTCAGCTCATCGGGCGCCCAGCTCGGCTCCCACGGCGTCAGAAAGGCGCGCGAGCGCTCGCGCAGACGCGACCACTGCTCATAGTCGCTCATCTGCGGCCGGCGCAGCGTCACCCCAACGCCTTCAATCACCAAGCCCGTATCGGCGCGGGCGGTCGCGCGCGCGACGACCATCGCCGTCTCCTTCCCGCAAGTTCGCGTGAATGATGGGAGGTAGAGCGTCGCGAAGGCAAGCGGCAAGTCAGCGCTGCGCGCCGAAACGTCCCGCTCGGATGTGAAATGCGACGTAGACGGCGATCAAAGCGCCGGCGAGCCCGAACCAGGTGAGCGCATACTCCAAATGCCGATTGGAAATGTCGTCGATTGACGGCGGCGCGGCGCGCGGCCAGGCGCGCGCATCGGAGCTGGCCGACGGCGTGAGCGAGACCATGAAGGGCGCGACATCGTCCGGCGGCGCATCAAGAATGGCTTCCAGCGGCGCGCGCTCAAGATCATAGATGATGCGCGCAGACAGATCGGGCGGCGGCGTGAACGGCGCATGGCGCGCAAATGGCCGCGCAAGCCCGACCAGTTCGACGGGTCCTTGCGGCCGTTCAATGCTTCCGCCGGCTTCCAGCGCACGCGCCGGCGCCAAGCCGCGATCGATGAACACGACCGAACCGCCGCCGTCTGGCTGGAACGGCGTCACCACGCGCCAGCCCGAACCCGCAGGCGTGGCGGACGGCATGCGCGCTTCGTATTCATGCAGATAAACGCCGCTGAGCCGCACGGGCTGATAGCGCCAGCCCTCGCCCGCTTCCAGGCGCGCGGCGACGTCATCAATCCCGACGGGCGCCGCCTCAGCGCGCGCGGCGATTTCGTCGAGAAGCGCGCTCTTCCAGGCGAGCCGCTGAAGCTGCCAAACGCCCAACGAAATGA
>JAUIEH010000596.1 GCA_030428405.1 Alphaproteobacteria bacterium | reverse complement strand
CCCGCAGAGATTGATGAGTTTACGTTCCCGGCCGCCGAATAGGCGCTTTCTCGTTCTCGCAGTCGCGTCGTGCGCGTTGGCGGCCTGCACGGACGACGTGCTCGAAACACGAATCGAACCCGGCGAGCAGGACGCGTTTACGCTCTATGCGCGCGTCTGGGACGAGGAGCTCATAGACGATCTCGGCTGGTCGATCACTGATTACGCCTTAGATCGAGGCCATCGGAGTTTCGTCGTTTGCCGCGGCGTCGTCGATGAGACTTTAGAAGCGCCGCCGGGTCAGCTATGGCTGCGGGCGCAAGGCGTGTTTCGTTCCTATGGCGCGCCGTGCGGATCGAATTACACATACACGCTCATGGACGCGGAAAATCGCGTATATGGGCGGACAATCGTCAGACCAGCGGAGCCTCGCTAGAAATGCGCATCGTGCAATCCATTCGCGGCGCCTTGCTGCTCGACTTTCTGGGCGCCTTCGTCCTGGCGATGCGGTATTTCTTCCGCCGCAAAGCGACGCTGAACTATCCCTTCGAGAAGGGGCCGCTGTCCCCGCGCTTTCGCGGCGAACACGCGCTGCGCCGCTATCCAAATGGCGAGGAGCGCTGCATCGCGTGCAAGCTCTGCGAAGCGATCTGTCCCGCCCAGGCCATCACCATCGAGGCCGAGCCGCGCCCTGACGGCTCACGCCGCACGACGCGCTACGACATCGACATGGTGAAGTGCATCTATTGCGGCTACTGCCAGGAAGCCTGCCCGGTCGACGCGATCGTTGAGGGACCGAATTTCGAGTTCGCCACCGAGACCCGCGAAGAGCTTTACTACGACAAGCAGAAGCTGCTCGCGAACGGCGACCGCTGGGAGCGCGAAATCGCGCGCAATCTCGAACTCGACGCGCGCTATCGCTAAGGGCGCGCACAGGAGCCGTCGTGGCCGACGCTGAGCGTCATCGAGCGTATTCCTATCGCGACGATCCGAACGTTCCAGATTTCGACGACACCCACGCCATCGTCTTCATGGACGCTGAGTGCGCGTTGTGCACGCGCGCAGCCCGCATCATCGCGCGGCTCGATCGTGCGGGCGAGTTCAGGATTTGTCCGGTTCAATCAGCGCTCGGCCGCGCAGTCTTCGCGCATTACGGCCTCGAGCCCGGCGATCCTGACAGCTGGATATTCCTGGAAGACGGCCGCGCGCACCAATCCCTGGACGCCGTGATCCGCGCAGGGCGAAGGCTCGGCGGCTGGGGAAGACTGGCGACGGCCTTCTCCATCCTGCCGCCCCCGGCTCGGCGCTGGATGTATCGGCGTATCGCGCGCAGCCGCTACAGCCTGTTCGGACGCGCCGACATGTGCGCCGTGCCCGATCCTGAGCTCCGCGCCCGGCTGATGGAATGAAGGTCGTCGTCCTTGGCGGTTACGGCGTGTTCGGCGGCAGGCTCGTGCGTTTGCTCCTGCGTGACGGCCATGACGTCTGGATCGCCGGGCGCTCGCGCGCACGCGCTGAAAAATTCGCGCAGACCCATGGCGGTCGGCCCGTCGTCATAGACCGCAATGGCGACCTTGCGCCGCTTCTGAGCGCGCAGCCCGACGCGCTCATCGATGCGGTCGGCCCGTTTCAGAACT
>JAUIEH010000595.1 GCA_030428405.1 Alphaproteobacteria bacterium | reverse complement strand
ATGTCCATAACGCCGTAATTCTCGCCGACAAAGGTCGGGCCGACGCGGTGGGGGCCCGCCTCTTCCTCGCCGGGAAAAGCGAGATTGAGCGAGGACGCCGTCATCTCGCTCAGAACCGCGCCGCTCTCGCGCTCGAGGCGGTAGAGGCCGGCGCGATGCCGGTCGCCTGAGATCAAGACGACATTGTCCGCGCCGCTCTCTTCGATGAGCTGGTATAGCCGCTCGCGCTCGCGCGGGAAATTGCCCCAGCGCTCCCAGCCATGGCCGTCAGCGACCACTTGGATGGAAGACACGATGACATGCAGCGCCGCGGGACGCTGAAGCTCTTCTTCGAGCCAGGCCCATTGCGCATCGCCAAGCTGGGTCAGCGTGGGATCATCGTCGGGCATGTAGCGCTCGCGACCCGGCGCGCCGCGCTCATCAGTCGGACGCAGCGGTGAACGGAAATAGCGCGTATCAAGAAGAATGAGGTTCACCTCTTCGCCCGGCGGTCCGACCATCTCGGCGTGATAGACGCCCGGGCGCGACCGGCGCGCGTCGCCAGCGGGAACCTCCCAGAACTGATTGAAGATGCGCTGCGCGAAACGGCGCGCGGAAAAAGAGGCGCCGGCGTCATTCATGCCGAAATCATGATCGTCCCAGACCGGCAGGATCGGCGCAGCCGCATTGATCGTCTGGAAGTCAGGATTGGCCGCGAGGTCGGCATAGGCCTGACGCAGCTCAGGCAGGCTCATATCGCCGGAATAAGCGTCGCCATAGACATTGTCGCCCATCAGCACGACGAGGTCGGGCTCTTCGCCCGCAAGGCTTTGCAGCGCGGGAGCCGGATTGCGCTGCTGCATGCACGAGGCGAAGCCGATGCGCGCGAGCCTGTCGCCGGAAAGCGCCGGCGCGCCTGCAGGACGGCGCGGCAGGTCGGCCTCAGCGATGCCGGCGTAATAGGCGTCGAGCGCGGCTTCGGGGCTGTCGGCCGCGAGCGGATCAGTGCTTTGATGCGCACAGCCGGCCGCCGCCAGCGCTGAAATGAGTGCCGTTGCGAAAAAGCGCATGGGCTCGTCCCTTTTGTTCCATCACATCGGTTTCGCTTACAGACCGGCTGCAACAGCTGCGTGACGATTGCGCAGGAAATCGCGCCTGCGACGGCCCGCCGCGGCCTCGACAGTGCGGCGCTCTCTTGCATAATCGAACTTAAGTGCGGGACCGACGCCGCAGCATGGGAGAACGTCACGATGGCGATGACTGAAACGGCCGGGCGCGATCACGCGGCCACGCTCGCTGCAGCGCTTGAAGCCTGCGCCACGCGCGCGCATTGGAGCCCGTTCAAAGAATCGCCGTCCGCGAAAATTCATGGGCCTGAGCGCCCCGCCGAGGGCAAAGCCGGCTTTGAAGCACTGCTGGGCAAGCCGTTCGAGCTCGACCAGCCCGGCGAGATCGGACGCACGGGCTGCGAAATTTCACCGTATACGCAAAAACCGCTCGGCATTGATTATCCCAAGGTCGACCTAGATGCTCTCTTCGCCGCCGCGCGCGACGCCATGCGCTCCTGGATGCGCACCGACGCCGATGAGCGCGCCCGGCTTTGCCTGGACATGGCGTTCGCGCTCGAAGACCAGGCCT
>JAUIEH010000594.1 GCA_030428405.1 Alphaproteobacteria bacterium | reverse complement strand
GGGTCGACCAGGATCAGCGCGCGGCCATTGGCGAGCATCCATTGATCGATCGCGAAATATTGCGCCTCGTTCAATGACGGCGGATGGGCGATGAACAAGATGTCGAGACCGTCCGGCAGCTCTTCAAAATCGTCCTCGATCGCAACCAGATCGAACGCCGTCTGCATTTGCTGGTACACGAATAAAGGCGGTTGTCCGCCGCCGAACGGCGTCGCGCCGCCGTCGAGCGGCAGGCCGGATAAGACGCCGACGCGCGGCGGCGCAGGCGCGTCCAGCTCAGACAGAGCGCGCGTCAGCTCATATTCGAGGAACGCCTCGCGCTCCGGGCTGAACAGCGGAATCGTCACCTGCTGATCGACCGCATTGCGCACGGTCAGACCCATATAGAGCTGTTCGCCGTCGCCCGTGGGCACGCCTTGAATCGCTGCAGCGATGGCGCGGTCTTCTTCTTCGGAAAATGGCTGCGGGTCGACGATCTCCAGACGGAGCAGGCCGTCCGACAAATCCGAATAGCTCTGCAGCATCTCGCGCACCCGCGCGCCGTAAGCGCGGATCGCCGGATAGCCCTGCGCCAGTGAGCGCGAGAAATAAAACGTCGCATCAACCGGCTCGTCGAAGCTCGACAGCACTTCACGCGTGCCGTCGCTGAGCGTGTAAAGCTGGTTCTCTGTGAGATCGAGCCGGGTCGAGCGCAACAGGACGCTCGATAAGGCGTTCACGGAAATAAACGTTACGATCACGCAGATGATCGACAGCCAGAAAAAGGCGCGCCCGCTCATCGCCTCACCCCCTGCGCGCGGCCACGCACAGACCGGCGACGGCGAGCCAGGCTGCGATCAGGCTGAGGAAATAAATGATGTCGCGCGCTTCCACGACGCCGCGCTGGAGCGAGTCGAACCGAGCCAGCGCGGAAAGTCCCGCGACGCCTTCGACCAGCGAGGTCGGCGCCCAGCCATTGAGCGATTCAACCACAATGGGCAGGCCCGTGACCGTGAACAGGAACGCTGCGAAAACGCCGATGACGAAGGCGATGACCTGATTGCCGGTGAGCGCGGACGCCGCCTCGCCGATGGCGAGATATCCGCCCGCCATCAAGAGCGAGCCGAGATAAGCGACCGCTATGGCGGCGTTGTCCGGCGCGCCGAGCTGATTGACCGTAACCCAGATCGGCGCCGTCAGCGCCAGAGCCGCTGCGGCGACCGTCCAGGCGGCGAGAAACTTGCCAAGCACGCTCGCCCAGATCGGAATCGGCAGCGTCAGCGCGACTTCAAATGAACCGGAGCGGATTTCCTCCGACCACAGACGCATCGCCAGCGCCGGCAGGAAAACCAGATAGAGCCAGGGATGAAACGCGAAGAACGGCGCCAAATCGACCGAGCCCGTGTCGAAAAACCGTCCGACATGGAAGGTGAACGCGCCCGCTGCGAACAGGAAGATCGCCAGGAACACATAGGCGGCCGGCGTCTGGAAATAACCCGACACTTCGCGGCGATAGACGGCGAACAGCGCATTCATGACGAAGCCTCCACGGGCGCGCTCGTCAGCTCACGGAAATAACCTTCAAGCTTGCCCGTCCGGTGACTGCGCGCCAAAGCGCCCGGCGTGTCGTCCGCGAGAA
>JAUIEH010000094.1 GCA_030428405.1 Alphaproteobacteria bacterium | reverse complement strand
ATCGGCAGCTTTTTTGCGATAGGCACAAGAGCGCGTGCCTTCTTGGCACGCGAGGGAGTTCCTATGCACTTCGTCGTTTTGATCGTAGCGCTGGTGCTGCTCGCCCTTGTGACGGGCGTCTTGCGCGCCGTGCCGCGCGGCGGCCTGATCGGCTCTGCGGCGGCGTTTCTGGCGGGGCTCGTCGTCGTCGCGGCGGGCATCAAGACGGCGGCGCATGTTTTCGCGCTTTACCCTGACGACCAGCTCGCGCGCTTTGCAGCGCACGCGATCGAAACTGATGACGGGCGTCCGACGATCATGTTGTGGGGCACCTCGATGAGCCGCAACGCCATCGACGACGACCTTTTGACCGAAACGCTGAATGCGCGCGGCTATGACGTGCGCGCCGTTTCGGTGTCGATCGAAGGCGCCTCATTGTTCGAGCGCGACAATCACATTCGTCAATATATGCGCGCCCATCGCGCGCCCGAGGTGATGCTGCTTGAGATCGCTGCGCCGACGGATGAGACGCCGAGCTATGTCTTCGACATCTCAAAATTCTCCAATCGCACGATTTCCCAGCTTGGGCCGCGCCAGTCGGTCTGGTTCGCGATCGGCTTCTTGCGCGACTGGCGTCCAGGCATCGTGCGCTGGGGCTATCACGCCGGCGTCGGCGGTCTGCATGCGGGCCTGAACTGGCTCAATGTCGGCCAGCTGCGCACGCTCAACCACATTGAGAACATCGAGTCCGAACGCGCCTTCGAACCGCTGGAAGAGCAGCGCGAGGACATCGACGCCGAGATCGTCGCGGAAGGGCTGTCTGCGCGCGACGCCGAGCCGACTTTCGATCCGCCGCAATGGGCCGTCGATTTCCGCGAGGCGCAGCGCTCTTATCTGCGCGGGCTCGGCATCGAGCACATTCACTATTACATCCCCGCCGTCGTGCCCGCAGACCGGCGCGCCTATTTCGAGGTCGCCTGCGAACGCCAGGGCGATGCACTTTGTCTGTCCTCTGAAGACGATGCGCTGCTGAGTCGGCTCAACGATCCGGATTTGTGGTCGGATTACCGTCACGTTCATCCCGAAGGCGCGCGCATTTACACGCTTTGGCTCGCTGACCGTCTGATCGAAGAGGGCCTCGTCGACATGGCGCTGAGCGCGGCGAACAGCGCAGACGAGGGTGGCGAGGGCGATGCGGACGCCGACGGTTCGTCCGTCGCCGGTGAAGTGACGGAGAGCGCAGAATGATTTTCACATCGGCCGCATTCCTGATCTTTTTCCCGATTGTCTTCGGGCTTTACTGGTTTGTTCTGCGCGGCAAGGAAGCGCGGCTCTGGCTGCTGCTCGTCGCCTCGGCTGTTTTCTATGGCTGGTGGGACTGGCGCTTTTTGGGCCTCATCGGCATCGTCATTTTGTTGTCCTATGTCTCGGGCCTTGGCGTTGCGCGCAAGCATTCCAGCGGGTCTGCGCGCGGCTGGTGGCTCGCTTTCGGAGTCGGCTCCAATCTCGCCATTCTGGCCTTCTTCAAATATTTCAACTTCTTCGTCGACAACGGCATCCGGCTGATCGAGTCCGTCGGCTTCCACGCCAATGAGCCGATGTTGCGCATCCTCTTGCCGGTCGGCGTCAGCTTTTATGTCTTCCAGGCGATCTCGTACGTCATCGACGTTTATCGCGGCCACTGCCCCGCCGAGAACCGCCTGAGCCGCGTTGCGCTCTACATAGCGTTCTTCCCTCAGCTGGTGGCCGGCCCCATCGTGCGCGCGGCCAAGTTCTTCCCGCAAATGGAGCGCGAGAAGCGCTGGTCGAACCCACGCATGGCGGCGGGTCTGCGCGCCTTCGCGACGGGCTTCGTCTATAAAGCATTGATTGCGGACAATCTGGCGCCGATCGCCGATCCGGTGTTCGCCGATATGGGCGCTTATTCCAACGCGGCCGTGATTGCAGCCTCGATGGTGTTCGCGGCGCAGATGTATTTCGACTTCGCCGGCTACACGCAAATGGCTGTCGGCGTCGGTCGCTTCTTCGGCTACACGCTGCCGATCAATTTCCGCTTCCCGTTCACCGCCGCTTCGACGACGGAATATTGGCGGCGCTGGCACATCTCGCTGTCGAATTTCCTGCGCGACTATCTCTACATCCCGCTGGGCGGCAATCGCGGCTCGACCTTGTTCTACTACCGCAATCTGTTCCTCACGATGTTTCTGGGCGGATTGTGGCACGGCGCGGCCTGGACTTTCGTGGTTTGGGGCACGCTGCAGGGCGTCGGCCTGATCATTCACAAGGCTTATCGCCGCTATATCGAGCGCCCGCTGCGCATCGTCGAGCGCGTGCCCAAGACGGTTTACTGGATTTTCGGCGTCGCGGTGACGCAGGCCTTCGTCGTGCAGCAGCGCGGTCTCTTCCGCGCGGAGAGCTGGGAAGACGGTTTGGCTGTGTTCGGCGCTTTCCTGGGCGTGCGCGACGGCGGCGCAGGCCAGCTGACGGCCGCCATCTGGATGGTGCCGGTTCTGGTGATCGTGGATGCGCTGATCGGACGGCGGCGTTCGTTGGGTCTGCATACGATTTCGCTGCGCGGACGCCCGACGCTTTATTGGTCCGCCATGGGCGCAGCCGTGGCGCTGGCGCTGGCGATCTATCCGCTTGAAGCAGCGCCGTTCGTTTACTTCCAGTTCTAGCGAATTCACATCCGTCCCCTTTTTGGTCCATGCTGTTCGTCGCAGGGGCGCAGGGGCGGATCGTGGAGCAGGCCATGCAGGCGCGGGGACACCGGACGAGCAATGCGGCGGCGATATTGATCGCCATGTTATGGGCGTGTTTCAGCGCATCCCAGGCGCGCGCCGACGGCACGCCGCTCTTTTCCAGCAACTCGACTTTGTACATCACGATCGAAGCGCCATTGCGCACCATCCAGCGCAACGCGGCGCGCTCGACGGATGCGCATGAAGGCGTGCTTTATCTGGGCGAGGATGAAAGCGAGGCGTTCCCCATTGCGGTGAGCGCGCGCGGTCTGACGCGGCGCGCGGCCGGCATATGCAACTTCCCGCCTCTACGGATTAATTTCGACCGCAGCGAGCGGCCGCTCGACGGCACGGTGTTTGAAGGCCAAAACCGTCTGAAGCTTGTCACGCATTGCCAGTCCTCAACACGCTATCAGCAATATTACATCCTCGAATATCTCGCTTATCGCATCTACAACGAGCTGACGCCGCACAGCTTCCGTGTGCGTCCGCTCGAGGTGACCTATCGCGACAGCGAAGGCAACGCATCGTTTACGCGCTTCGGCTTCTTCATCGAGGATGTCGACGACCTCGCCGAACGCAACGGGCTTGAGGAAGTCGAAGCCCGCGGCGGCGTGCCGTTCGACCGGCTTGACCCCGACGCGGCCGCCTTGGGCGCTCTCTTCCAGTATATGATCGGCAATCTGGACTGGGATTTCGCCGCCGGCCCCGCGGGCGAGGATTGCTGTCACAATGCGCGCCTGATCGGACGCAGCGAGACGGCGCCCGGCCTTGTCCCGGTTCCCTATGACTTTGATTATTCCGGGCTCGTCGACGCGCCTTATGCGGTCCCGCCGGCGCAGTTCCGTATGCGCAGCGTCACGCAGCGGCGCTATCGCGGCCTCTGCCGGTTCAATGACTCGCTGTCGAATGCAGTCGTGCGCGTGTTCGAGCGCCAGGACGCCATCATGCAATTGATCGAACAGGAAACGCGTCTGACCGGACGCACGAGGCGGCGCGCGGCGAGTTATATCCAGTCCTTCTATCAGATCGTCGGCGACGCGCGCGATTACCAGTCCAGCATCGTCAATCGCTGCAACTAGTCGCGCAGGCTCACGGGGCCTCTTCAGGCGCGGCGTTGAGTTCAGCCAGGAACGGCGCGAGCGGGGATGGCTGCGGGTCGAGCGCGATGACGGCGTCGTAATAGGCTGCAACGCCTTCCGGCGTTTGCGGTTCAAAATCGACGGCGCCGCCGCGATGCATGACCGTCATCTCGCCATTCTCGATGATCAGAAAGGCGTTGGTCGCCGGCGAATCCGGCGGCTCCCAGGGATCGGCGAGCACGACGCGGCCGTTGAAGCGCGGCACGATGGCGGCCGCCACCGGCGTATGGCCGACAATGACGCGCGCGACGCCGTGCCGGTCGAGCACGGCTTCGAGATGGGAGGCTTCTTCCGGCTCCGGATTATGTGCAAAGCCGCGATACCAGAGCGGGCTGTCCTCGCTCCATAAGATCTCTGCACGCGCCATTTCCTGCAACGGCGCGCGCAAGGCCGCGCGCACGGCGTCATTCAGCTCGTCGCGCCCGTCGCCGGCATAGCTCGGCCCCACACCGCCATGGACGAACAATATGTCGTTGATGCGGATGATCGCATCATTGGACGCAACCCAGCGGCCGTAATCGCCCTCCGCAGGAGACCAGGCGGCGCGATGCTCGACCCAGCCCAGAGGATGCTCGCGCTCCCATTCCGCGCGAAAGGCGTCGTCAATCGTCACGCGGCCTTCTGCTGGCGGATTATTGCGCAGATGGTCCACGACGCGGCGATAATAGCGCTCGCGCAGACGCTCAGAGCCGCGCCCAGCGAAGGCTGCGAATTCAGCAGGCGAGGCGTATTCGAGATCGCCGAAAATATTCATCGCTTCGTGATTGCCGATCAGCGCATGGACATGGCCGCCCGCACGCGGCGCCTGACGCTCAAGCCGCATCAGATGATCGAGGATCATGCGCGTGTCGTCGCCGCGATCGGGAACATCGCCCAGCTGAACAAGATGAGTCTCGCCGCCCGCCCAGTCGCCGTCCGCATCGACCAGGCCCGCCTGCGTCAGCATTTGCGAGAAGCCGGCGTAATCGCCGTGCAGGTCGCCGATGACGACGATGCGCTCCACGCCCGACCAGCTCGCCTCGGCTTGCGCGAAGCTCGTTGCAGGCGCCAGCGCCGCACAGAACAGCGCGGCGGCGCAGAGGTTTTTTATCTTAATGCTGAACATCTCGTCTCCGATAGATGGTCAGGCGCGCATCGCCGCGTCCGCCCGCCTCATCGACAATCGCCAGGTCGCCCTCGGCGGTCGCGCTCACGCCTTCGGCTTGCACATGCAGGCGTGAAAGCCGGCGCAGCGAAATAACCTCGCCCTCGCGGCTCAGCTCGGCGAAAGCGTTCTCGCGCGCCGCGACCACGAGCAGCCGACCCGAAACGGGGTCGATCTCCACGCCCGAGGGGCTGAAACTGACCAGACCGAGCGGCTCGGCGATCTCGCTCAGCGACACCGTCACCATATCAGCGTCGATCAGCGCTTCATCCTCCAATGACCAGGCGAAAAACACAGCCAGGTCCTCCAAGCTGTCATCGAACACGGTTTTGCAGGCGATAATGAGGCTATTGCGCGCCTGATCGTAGGCGAGGCCTTCAATCTCGCAGCGTTCTGAAAGGCCGGTGTCGTAGGTGGTCACGGCGCGCACAGGCGCGGTTCCGCTCAGATGCGCGCGCACCAGAACACCTGACGAGGTGATGAGATAGACGGTCTCCTCGCCGACAATGGCGACGCCTTCGAAATCGCCCGTCAGCGGCGGTTCGCCGACGCCGATGCGGGCGATGCGGCGGCCGGCCTCGACATCGATGAGATGAAGCTCGCCGCGCTCGTCGTCATGGCTGATGAGGGCGCCGTCCGGCATCAGGGCGAGGCCGGAGACTTCCTCAAGCCCCCGTGGCAGGCGCCATTGGGCGTCGGGCTCGGTCGCGAACATGGTCTCGCCGACCGGCGCGGAAAAATGCTCCGCCGGTCCGCCGCACGCCGAGAGCGCAAGGCCGAGGGCGGCTGTCAGGGCCAGTTTCGTCTTTGCAGACATCAAGGCTCGGGCGGGTTCGCCGGCGTCGGAGCGGGCCGGGCGTCGCCGGGCGGCGTCTCGGGCTTGAATTTTGGCGGTTTGAGCTGGCGCTTGGTCATCCATTTTCGGCCGAACACGAGCCGGTTGGTTTCACGCTCGCCGAAGCGGAACGCCCAGAGCGACAAGACCGTGTAATTGAAGAACAAGGACACGATGGCGGCGATTTCCACCGAGTTGATGCCGCAGGCGACGCCGACCGCGATGCCGACGAATAGGAAGGTGGCGTCCGCGCTGTCATTGAGCGTGTGGCGGAAGCGCACGCCCGCCACGATGCCCGCGAGGCTGAAGGCGAGGGCGAGGCTGTGATGCACGACGAAGACGATGCCGGTGATGATCATCGGCAGGACGAGCGTCGTGTATACGAATGATTGCGCAATCTCGCGGCGCCGACGCGCGCCCATATAGACCCAGACCACCGGCAACATCAGCACCAGTGACGCCAACAGGCCGAAGACGAGCTTCACGGTTTCGGTCGAGTTGAAGCCGAGCTCGAAATTGATGTCGACGGGGTCCAGCGCATCGCCGCGCATAGAGGCTGAGACGGTCTCGAGACCGCCGATCGGCAGCCAACGCTCCGCGTTCGGCACGAGCGCGTTTACGCCGAAATAGATGAGCAGCAAGACGAGATAAAAAGCGCTCAGCTCCAGGAACGGCTTACCGCGCCTGCGCACCATTTCGCCGAGCGTTTCGCGCGATGCGGGCTCGGCCTCAGCGCAGGCTGATTCCTCCGACATAAGCGTTTCTCTTCGCCACGCCGCGCGTCCCCCGCGCCGCTCCGTCGCAAAACCTACACGAAAACGCCGGCCCCCGCGCAAGAGGCGCGAGGATGGCGGGATGAAGGCTGGTGGCGCGGCGCAGCGCTTCGACGCCGCGCCGCACTCAGATCGTCTGGTCGAAGGCGCCGACTTCGGGGCGCGCGGCGAGGCGGGCCTGGATGTCGTTGAACATGCCGCGCATGCGCTCTTCGCTGACCGGGCTTTCCACCACGACCACGAGCTTGGGCATGTTGGAGGAGGCGCGCACGAGGCCCCAGGTGCCGTCCTCGAGCATGACGCGCGCGCCATTGACGGTGACGACGTCGGAGACCGGCACGTCCATGATCGCGCCGTCGGCCTGCTTCAGCGCGAGATAGTCATTCGTGATGGCTTCGATGACGCGATATTTGTCCTCATCCGGACAAGACGGCGACATGGTCGGCGAGGAATAGGTCAAGGGCAGGCTGCGCTTCATGTCCGCCATTGTCTGGTCGGGGTGTTGTTCAAGCATGCGCAGAATGGCGATCGCAGAGGCGAGGCCGTCGTCATAGCCGCGCCCAATGGGCGGCTGGAAGAAATAGTGGCCTGACTTCTCAAAGCCAGCGAGCGCGCCGATCTCGCGCGCGCGGCGCTTGATGTAGGAATGGCCGGTTTTCCAATACTCGGTCTGCGCGCCGGCGGCTTTCAGCTCGGGATCGGCGGCGAACAGGCCGGTGGATTTGACGTCCACGACGAATTTCGCGTTGGGAAAGCGCTTGGCGAATTCGCGCGCCAGCAGCACGCCGACCTTGTCGGCGAAAATCTCGTGGCCCTCATTGTCGACAACGCCGCAGCGATCGCCGTCGCCGTCAAAGGCGAAGCCGACATCGGCGCCGAATTCGAGCACCGCATCGCGCACGGCGTGCAGCATCTTCATGTCTTCCGGGTTCGGATTATGATGCGGGAAGGCGTAGTCGAGATCGAGATTGAGCGGGACCATCTCCACGCCGAGCGAGGCGAAGAGCTCCGGCGCGAACGCGCCAGCCGTGCCGTTGCCGGCCGCGACCACGCATTTCAAAGGCCGATTGACCGGGCCGCCGCGCGCGAGGTCTTCGAGATAGCGCGCCTTTACCCCTTCAATGCGCTCATAGGCGCCGCCGGGACGCGATTGTGCGAGCCCGCCCAGCACGATTTCCTTGAGCCGGCGCATCTCGTCGGGGCCGAAGGTCAAAGGCCGCTCGACGCCCATCTTGACGCCGGTCCAGCCATTGTCGTTATGGCTCGCCGTCACCATCGCCACACAGGCTGCATTGAGATCGAACTGGGCGAAATAGGCCGTCGGCGAGAGCGCGAGGCCGATATCCTTGACCTCCATGCCCGACGTCATCAGGCCGACGATCAGCGCCTGTTTGATGGACATGGAATAAGCGCGATAATCGTGGCCGACGACGATTTGCGGGTCCGCGCCAAGCTCGTGGACGAGTGTTCCGAGACCTTCGCCGAGCGCCTGAGCGCCGAGCAGGTTCAACTCAGGCGGCTTTTTCGCATCCGGCGCGCCAAACCACCAGCGCGCGTCATATTCGCGAAAGCCCTGAGGCGCCACCAGCGGCACCATCTCATAAGCTTCCGTATTCGGTTCGAGGTCGGCGCGGGGGACGAGCGGCATGAGGGAGGGCTCCGGAGCGGGCGCGAAAGGGACTATTCCGCCTGATACCGGCGCTCGCGCGCACGCTCAAGGAGCGCTGCTGCACATGGTCAGGCGCCCTCAGCGCGCGCGCCGAGGCGCTCGGCATTGAATGCGCAGGCGAAAGAGGCTAGCCGACACCCTGCCCGACAAACCGAAAAGAAGCCCGCCCGATCATGACTTCGCTTGCTCTCCTGCGTCACGGCCAGTCCG
>JAUIEH010000593.1 GCA_030428405.1 Alphaproteobacteria bacterium | reverse complement strand
AATAGTCGCCTTCAACGCGTTCGAAGAGCTGCGCGCCCAGATTTTCGAACTGATAGCAGCCCACGCTCGCGAGGATCGCCTCTCCTGCACGCGCCAAATAGTCGTCGAGAAACGCGTCCGAGAATTCGCGCATGGTCAGGCGCGAGATTTCCTGCGTGCGGGCGATGATCTCACCGTTGCGCGCTAGCACGGCCGCGCCGACAAGCTCATGCGGCTTGCCGCGCATGGCGGACAATCGCGCGCGCGCTTCATCCATGCTGGCCGCCTTGTCATAGGCCTCGCTCTCGAAGCGCAAGATCTGATCGCCGCCGATGACGAAGCCGGGCGTGCGCGCAGAAACCTCAAGCGCTTTTTCGTCGGCGAGCGCTGTCGCGATTTCCTCAATGCTCGCGCCGGCCGCACTCATCCGATCCTTAGTGACAGCCTCATCGACCTGAGGTTTTTCGACATCGAAACGAATGCCGGCGCTGCTCAAGATGGCTGCGCGCACAGCGCTTCCCGACGCCAGAATGATCCGCGCGCTCAAAGATTTTCCCCGGTGCGCTCGTTCAGATGATTGATGATTTTCGCCGCGGTTTCTTCAATCGAGCGGCGAGACACGTCGATCACAGGCCAGCCTTTGCGCTGGAACAAGCGTTTGGCGAAAAGCACCTCTTCGCGCACGGCGTCTTCATCGACATACGAGGTGTCCCGGTCTTCTTTCAAACCGAGGAGACGGCTGCGCCGGATTTGGACCAGACGGTCGGGCGAGGTGGTCAAACCGACGACCAAAGGCCGGGTCAGTCCCTCGACTTTTTCGGCGTCGGCCTGGGAAACCAGCGGCACATTGCCGGCCTTCACGCCGCGATGGGCCAGATACATGCAGGTCGGCGTTTTCGATGTCCGGCTGACGCCGACAAGCACGACATCGGCTTTCTCGAGATCATCGACATTCTGACCGTCATCATGCGCCATCGCGAAATTTATCGCTTCGATGCGCTGCTGATAATCATCATCCATGGCGTGCTGAGCACCAGCCTTCATCGCCAGCGGCGCACGCAAATAGCGGCTCAACGTCGCGAGCAAGGGATCGAGAATGGCGACGCATGGCGTGCCGAGCTCGGCGCAGCGGCGTTCGAGTTCGCGCCGCAAATCCTCATTGACGATCGTGTAAAGAACGATGCCAGGATTCTCTTCGATCGACTGCAGCACACGGTCCAGCTGACGCGGCGAGCGCATCAGCGCGGAGAAATGCTCGATCGGGATGACGCCTTCGAACTGGGCCACTCCGGCTTTCAAGACATGCATCAGGGTCTCGCCGGTCGAATCTGAGACGAGATGGACGTGAAAATAGAGACCGAGGCGGTTGGTTGTGCTCATGCATCCTGCTTCTGCGCGGGGTGTCGATAGCCTGTTAGCAAATTTGGCGTGAAACGGACCTTTCCACACGCCGAGACGCACGCGAACCGGTCACACACAATTCGGCGCCGTTTCATTCGACCTCTTTGTCCCGAAGCGTTCCCATGTGTATGACGCTGTCAGACAAAACACGCGAGCCGGCGCTTGCCGAGCTGACACGTTCCAATCCATGTAAGGGAAACAGCGCTGTCCTGCATATGCGGACAAGTTGTGCGTTACAT
>JAUIEH010000592.1 GCA_030428405.1 Alphaproteobacteria bacterium | reverse complement strand
AAGTCGGCGCCGGCGCGTCTTGCGCGGAAGTCGAAGTCTTTTCAGTCATGGCGCGCCGGTATGACCAAGGCGCGCGCGAAGGGCAAGCGCTTACTCGATGACGGCGAGCGGCGCTGCGCCCGAATACTGCGCGGCATATCCGCTCGCAGCGAGAAAGGCGGCGCCGTCGTCCAGACGCAACGCTGCGCGCAACGCGTCATCGCCGCCGCCGCGCGCTGCGACGAAATCGCGAACGATCTGCAGGCCGAGCCAGACGCTCGCATTGCGCGGCCAGCCGTCAGGCGCGTTGATCAGCGGCGCAAACCAGCGTCCCTCCGGACGCATGAACGGTCCGGCGATGACATTCTGATGCAGGCGCCAGTTTTCCGCCTCGCGCGGCGCCATGCGCTCATCAAGGCGCGGCGCCACTGGCGCGCCCAGCATGCGCTCGGCGGCCAACAACACGGCGCCGCGGCGCAGCGCCCATTCAAGCGCGGTCACCGGCCGGTCGGGAAAGTCGCTGGCCGCGACGGCGAGCTGCAATGCGATCGCGCGGCGCAAACGCGCGCCCGCATCGCCGCGCCGACCACAGGCGCGTTCGAGCGCGATGACGACAACGCCGTCGGCCGCCGCGCCGCGGGCTTCATCATCGCCAATGACAGCATAGATTCGAACGTCATCCGGGGCGTTTGCGATGGTGTGATACGCGCTGACAACTTCATCCAGACCTTCAATGCCCGCCTGCGCCGCCGGCAGGCAGCGATCGACGGCTGTGTCGTAAGCGGATTGATCGGCGAGGATGGCGTCGGCCACTGCTGAGGCGTTCACGCCGGTCTCTGAAGCGTAGAGATTGAGGCCGGCTGACGCGCGACTGAAATAATTCAGCTGCAGCGATTCCGCAGTCGGCGCGCCGGGCGCTGAGAACAGGAGCTCAGCGAAGCGCTCGGCGTCTCTGGTGTTGAGTTGAACGTCCTGGGCGCTGGCCGAAAAAGAGGCCGTCGCCGCCGACAGCAAAGCCGTCGCGATCGTCGCAAGTTTCATAAAAACCCTGTGTTCGTCGTTCAGCCGGACCGGCGCATCGATGCACGCAGATCGCCAATTTTAACGCCGCCGAAAATTAGTGCAGCAACCGCGTACACACTCATTCCCGCGACCGCCACCGCAAGAATGATTCCGAGATCCGCGACGAAGGCCTGATCCATGTAAGCGCGCGCGAAACGGGCGAGCACGAACACGACAGCGCCCATGACCAGCGACGCGGCCAAAATGCGCGGCAGGCGGGCGCGCGCGCGCTCATCGAGCACGAGCAATCCGTCGCGCAATAGCGTGCGCCCCAACAGAGCGGCGTTGATCCAGCCCGCGAGCGCGGTCGCGATGGCCAGACCGACAAAGCCGATGGTGAAAAACAGGGCGACGCCGAGAACGATATTGGCGACCGCCGAAATGGCGGCGAACACCATCGGCGTGCGCGTATTCTCGCGCGCAAAAAAGCCTGGCGCGAACACTTTCGCGGCGACAAAGGCCGGCAGACCGAACGCAAACGCCATCAGCGCCTGGCCGGTCTTGGCCGTGTTCGCCGCCGTGAAAGCGCCGTGCTCGAACAATCCCTTGACCCAGAACTCCGGCGCAACGGCCAGCGC
>JAUIEH010000093.1 GCA_030428405.1 Alphaproteobacteria bacterium | reverse complement strand
GATGCCGACGCCGCCGATCCATTGCAAAATGGCGCGCCACAGCAAAACCGCGCGATCGGTCAGCTCAAGACCGGTCATGACCGTCGAGCCGGTCGTCGTCAGGCCGGACATCGCTTCGAAGAACGCATCCGCAGCGCCAAGCTCGCCGGACATGCCCAAGGGAAGGGCCGCGAACGCCGCCAGCGACACCCAGGAAACCACGGTGAGCAGGAAGGCGGCGCGCACGTCGAGATTGTCGACAGGCCCGCGCGCGGAAATGGCCAGTGCTGCGCCGACAAAGCCCGTGGCTGCTGCAGACCAGGCGAAGGCCTGCCAGTCCTCTTCACGGCTCGCGAACATCGCGACCAGCATCGGCGCGAGCATGGCGGCGGCCAGACCGATCAGCAAAACGCCGGTCACCAGCACGACGGGCCGGAACGCCGTCATGGTGATTCACCGTTAATTTGGTCGCGTGCGTGCGGTCTCATATGGGCTGTCGAGCGAAAACGCCGGGATGTCGACGATTAAGTTTTCGCCCATAGCCGTTTGCATTTCGTAAGAGCCGATCATTAACCCTGACGGCGTCTCCAGCGGGGCGCCGCTGGAATAGGCGTAAATATCGCCCGGAGCGATCACGGGCTGCTCGCCGACGACGCCTTTTCCGCCGACTTCACGCACCACGCCGAGATTGTCGGCGATGGTCCATTTGCGTGACATCAGCTGGACTGCGGCGGAGCGGCGGTTCTCGATCTCGACCTCATAGGTCCAGACATAGAGCCCTTCATCCGGCGAAGAGTGGTTATGGCTAAAATTTGGTTTGACCCGAACGACGACGCCGTCGGTCTCGCACTCATACATCGATCGAGCCCCTCAGATACGGCGTAGTATAGCCCGCATTCCCAGCGCTCAAGCGGGTTCGCGCGCGGCTAGAATTGAGCGCAGCGCGACACGTGCAAAAAACCGATTGGTCCGATCGCAAAAGAATCAAAAACTGCAATCGAGCGTGGAACCTTCCTCTGCTTCATGCGTTGAAGGTGGGCGTATTGCCGGTTTTGAACGCCGACATATGTATGCGGGCAGACTCTTTTGTCGGGGTAGAATCTTGAAATCCGAAATCGCAAAGCCGGGCGCGCTGCCCAACAGCGAGGCGCTGGGAAAAATCGTGTTCGCATCGGCGATGCCGATCGTCATCACGGACCCGCATCTTGAGGACAATCCGATCGTCTTCGTGAACCAGGCCTTCGAACGCCTGACCGGCTACAACGCCGACGAAGCGATCGGGCGGAATTGCCGGTTTCTGCAGGGCCCGCTGACGAGCCAGGACGCCATCCATGCGATTCGCGACGGCCTCGAAGCCAAGACCTCGGTCGCTGTACGGCTCCTGAATTACCGGCGCAATGGCACGGCGTTTTGGAATGATTTGCACATCGCGCCGGTGATCGAGGGCGGTCAGCCGCGCTATTTCTTCGGCACGCAGCTCGATGTCACGAACCGCGTCGTGCTCAACGACCCCGTTTTGGCCGCCGAACTCAGCACCTTCCTCAAGACGGGCGGCGACGCGCTGAATGACGAGCGCGTCCAGGAGCTCATCTCCAAAGCGGACGCCACCCAGCTGCCGGTGCGCCCTGAAGGCTGATCGCGTCGGCGTCTGGACAGATTTCGCAAACCTATGAAGGCTCCTTTGCGCAATTGCGAGGGGGCCGGCATGGCCAAACCGGGCATTTTGACCGACGGCGATATTGAAGCGCTGGCTGAGGGCGGCGGCGTCACCGCTGCGCCATTTGCGGATGATCAGGTCCAGCCGGCGAGCCTCGATCTCAGGGTTGGCCCGGTGGCCTATCGCTTGCGGGCGAGCTTCCTGCCTGGCCCCGGAAAAAGCGTCGCCGAGCGCCTGAAGGATGAGCGCCTGGTCATGCACCAGCTCGATCTGTCCAAGGGCGCGGTCCTCGAAACCGGCTGCGTTTATCTTGCCCCGCTCGTCGAACGCATAAGCCTGCCCCCCGACATTGAAGGCCGCGCAAATCCGAAAAGCTCGACCGGGCGCGTCGATGTCTTCACGCGCGTCATCGTCGATGGCGCGGAAGCATTCGATGAAACGCCGGCGGGCTATGACGGTCCGCTCTATGTCGAAATTGCGCCGCGAACATTCTCCGTTCTCGTACGCTCGGGCGCGCGGCTGTGTCAGTTGCGCCTGCGCAGGCTCGCCGAAGCGGGCCCGGCACGCGACCGCCAGCGCGAGAATGTGCGTGAAATCACGCTCAGCGTGGATCTCTCCGACGAGTTTGGCGGCCTGTCGGGCTTTCGCGCCAAGCGCCATGCCGGCGTCGTCGATCTGGATGACATCAACGGCCACGACCCGGCGGATTATTGGGAGCCTTTGACCGCGCGCGACGGCTCGCTCGTGCTCGATCCGGGCGAGTTCTATATTCTTGCGTCCAAGGAAGAAGTGGTCATCCCGGCCGATGAGGCCGCCGAAATGGCGCCCATCGCGCCTGAAATCGGCGAGTTTCGCGCACATTACGCCGGCTTCTTCGATCCGGGGTTCGGCGTGGAGCAGGCCGGCGGCGCAGGCGGGCGCGCGGTGCTCGAAGTGCGCGGACGCGACGTGCCCTTCATCCTCGAACACGGACAGGCGGCGGCGAAGCTCGTCTATGAGCCTCTGGCCTCAGCGCCCAGGCGCCTTTATGGGGCGTCAGGCTCGCACTATCAGGCCCAGAGCCTGAAACTCTCAAAGCACTTCAAACCCTGGGGTTACGGATAAAGCCTGTTTGGGGCGCGGATGTGCACGCAGGCGCATGCGCCCGAAGCATTCGAATATTCAGCGCTTTAAGTCGAGCAGCTCGCACCGCCGAGCACGCAGAACTGCGCACAGAAAGGGTGGTTGAGGCGCACGGGCGTCAGGCTTTCCGCGAGCGTCGCGCCCATCTCAAACTCAGGCGTATACGGTAAAAGCGTACACGAAATGACGCTCGGCCTCGCTGCGCCCTTGCGCTTCACGATCATGCGCGAGCTCGCGCACATCATGTCATTTGGCGACTTGTCGAGAATGCCCCAGCACGCATGCGTAATCTCCGGCGCATCGCGAGCGGGCTGCATTTCCGGGAACAGCACAAGGCGGGCGGGATCGTGCGCATCGATAGCGATGGCGTTTCGCGCAAACAACGCGGCGAAACCAGCGCGCGCGGCATCTTCGCTTTCAGCAAAGCCGCGCCGTCCGGCCACGGAGATATCAAAACCCTCGCGCGCGAGCCAGACGAGCCCTTCCAGCGCTGCGTCAAACGCGCCTTCGCCGCGCTCCTGGTCGTGAAGCGCGCGGTCGTGACTGTCGAGACTGACGCGCAGGCTCAGACGCGCGCCATATTGGCCGCGCAGGTCAAGGAGCGCGCGTTCAACTCGTGGCCGGCGCATCGGCTTCATCGCATTGGTCAGGACGAGCGCGCGATGGCCGCGCGTTAAAGCCATCTCGATCAGGTCAGGGGCTTCGGGATTGAGGAAGGGCTCGCCGCCCGTGAAGCCGATTTCGATTGGTCGTGCGTTTAGTGCGTCGACCTCATCGAGAAACGGCGCAAGCTCGTCCGCCGTCAGATAGGACAGCCGGTCATTGCTCGGCGAGCTCTCAATATAGCAGTTCGTGCACGTAATGTTGCATTGCGTGCCCGTGTTCACCCAGAGCGTTTCGAGCCGGTTGAACGTCACATGCGCCCGCGCCTGCCCATCAGCGGTTGTGTCCGGGTCGACGAACTTCATGCGCGCAACCGGCGCAGTGGTCCGCTCGGGAATGATCGTGTGCATGTCGTGTCGCTGCGCCATGGTCTGCGCTCCAACTTAGCGCTCAGCCCGTCGCGCGCCAGACGCAGTGCGCTCGCGCGCAGTCACGAGCGCGTGTGGCGGCGGCCGGTAAAATGACAAAGGTGCTTGACATTACGCGCCGCGCCCTCATTTTGTGACAAGCAAGCTTTACAAATGAGGTTGGATCATGAGCATCAAGAAAATCATCGCCTTAGTCGCCGTGCTGGTCTGTATCAGCGCCTGGACGGCGTTCGGCGTCGGCATGTTCTTGGACGTCAGCACGACCATGAAGACGGTGCTGTTGACCGTCGCAGCGTTCGCGACCGAGGGGCTCATCTGGGCGATGGCGTTCGTGCTCGGCCTGACCGTGTTCGAGGCGCGTCAGAAAATCTGGCGTTTCCTGACCGGCCGCGGCCGCCGCGACGAAGCTGCGCGTGATGACCGCGTCGGCGAAGCCTGAACCGCATCTATGAGCGCGCCGCGCGCTCGGCTATCATGGCGGTGAAGCGGGCATGATGTAGTGGTAGCCTGAAAGCTTCCCAAGCTTTTCGTGCGGGTTCGATTCCCGCTGCCCGCTCCAAGCCGCTACGGCGCGCATTTCCCTCTAATCCAGCTTCACGCCCCAGCGTGCGAGCGCCTCGGCGCCGCCTTCGCCGGCCTTGGGCGGGGCGCTCTGCACCGCGCCGGGCGTGCGCGAAAAGCGCGGCGCGGGATTGGGCTGGTTCAGGCCGAAATATTCTCCGTAGACCTCTCTTTGCGCCATATGCGGATGGTCCGGCGCCTCATCGAGGCTGAGCACAGGCGCCACGCAAGCATCGGTGTCCTCGAAAATCGCGGTCCATTCCGCGCGGGTCTTAGTCTTGAAAATGCGGGCCAGTTCGTCTTGGGCTGCCGGCCAGGCGTTCTGGTCGAGCTGATGGCCGAGCGCGTCGGGGTCTGCGCCCGTCTTCTCCAAAAGCACGGCGTAGAATTGCGGCTCGAGCGCGCCAACCGCGACATGCTTGCCGTCGGCGCATTCATAGCAGCGATAATAAGGCGCGCCGCCCGAGAGAAAGCCTTCGCCGCGCGCCATCGTGGTGACGCCGGACGCCGACAGCCAGTTGAAGATCGTCATCATCGAGGCGGCGCCGTCGATAATGGCTGTATCGACGACTTGTCCTTTCCCGGAGCGTTCGCGCTCATACAGCGCTGCGCAAATTCCGAAAACGAGAAAGAGCGAGCCGCCGCCGAAATCGCCGATCAGATTGAGCGGCGGAACCGGGGCGCCGCCTTTCTGGCCGATGGCGTCGAGCGCGCCGGTGAGCGCGATATAGTCGATGTCGTGGCCCGCGCGCTGGGCGAGCGGTCCGTCCTGGCCCCAGCCGGTCATGCGGCCATAGATGAGGCGCGGATTGGCGGCGAGCGCATCATCCGGCCCAAGACCAAGCCGCTCCATCACGCCGGGACGGAAGCCCTCAATCAGAACATCGGCCTGCTTAATGGCGGCGAGCGCCTGAGCGCGACCGTCCTCGGATTTGACGTCGAGCGCGATGGATGTGCGCGAGCGCGCGGTCGCTTCATTGGGCGCAGCGCCCGCGCCCGGCCGGTCGATGCGCACGACGTCGGCGCCGAGATCGCCCAGCAGCATCGCAGCATAGGGCCCCGGTCCCAGTCCGGTGAATTCAAGCACGCGCAATCCGGCGAGCGGGCCTTTGGCCATTGGGGTCTCCGCGAGGCTCAAAACGTTTCAGTCCGCCCATCCCAACCGATGCCGCGTGCGCGCGCAATCCGCAGGCGATCTGCGTGCGGTTAAAGGCGCGGGCGCCCGCCGCCGGTCTGCACGCCGAGCAGGTTGATGATGTGCACCAGCATCACCAGACACCATGTGGCGGCGATGAGCATGATGATCGCCCAGGGCACCATGCGCGGGCCGCGGACGGGATCATGCGGACGACCGTGACGCCAGGCTGACAGAGCGAGCACGATGGCCCCTGCGACCAGCAGGCCGATGGTCAGTCCCATGCCTGGTCCGTGCGTGCCTAAATCTTCCGCGCCCACGCCTTCACCCCGCCGCAATCCGGTTCGAGCCTCGTCTTTATGAGGAAACTGCTCGCTGCAACAGTCGCATTGACCGCGCTCGCCGCTTTGAGCGCGTGCGGTCAGGAAAATTCACGCCGCGAACAGGCGGAAATGGCCCCGCCGCCTTCGCCGCCGCCCATGGTGGAAGGCTATGTAGGCGGAAGCGACCGCATGGCGCGCAGCGAAGCGAATTTCGCTGCCGTCGACGGCGCATCGCCTTCCGATGGCGGCGAGCCCCGGACCATGGAGCAGATGGCCGAGGACGGCGCGCTTTTGGCCTATCGCTATGACGTGCAGATGACGCTGCCGACCGACAGCGTGCGCGCGACGATGGACGCTCATGTCGAGGCCTGCCGGGCGGCGGGGCCGAGCGTGTGTCAGCTGCTCAATGCGAATATCTCCGAGACCGGCACGGATTATGTCCACGCTTCGTTGCGTCTGCGCGCCGAGCCGGGCTGGCTCACCAGTCTGCGCGCGGGACTTTCGGACGACGCCGAGGAGGCGGGCGGCCGCATCACTTCGTCCAACGTCACAGCGGAAGACCTGACGGCGGCGATCACCGACACCCAGGCCATGCTCGCCGCGCGCATCGCGTTGCGTGACCGCTTGATGGAAATACTTGAAACCCAGCCCGGCGAAATGTCTGACCTGCTCGCCGTCGAGCGTCAGATTGCGGACGTGCAGGGCCAGATCGACTCCCGCCAGAGCCAGCTCGAGATGATGCGCCGGCGCGTGGAGATGTCTCATCTCAATCTGACCTACATATCGCAGCGCGAAGTCTTGCGTCCGAGCGCGTTCAACCCGCTGGGCGAGGCGATCCAAAACTTCTTCGGCTACGCCTCTGAGACGCTCGCCTTCATGATCAGGCTGTTGGGCTATCTCCTGCCGGCGCTCGTGGTTTTGGTTCCGCTCGGCTGGCTTGGACTGCGCTGGCGGCGTCGCCGTCGGGCGCGCACGCAGACTCAGGCTTAGGCATAGCTTCAGGCCTGGCCCCACGCGCAGGACGTCGAAACATGGCGGAGACGCCATGCGTCGTCTTCGCCCAGTAATGCGGTCTACGGACAAGTTCGATGACGGCGAGAACGGCGGCGCGGGTGTGCAGCGTCCAGTAGGCGGGCATGGCCGCGACGTCGAGCAGGACAGGTCCCAGACCGGCGCGGCGCGCGCCCAGCAAAGCCGCGCCCGCTGCAACCGCGTAGCCGCCAAGAAACATCGCCGCCGCCTGCCAGCTCAGCACGCCCGTCAACAGCGCCAGGAGACAGCCGGCGGCGATGGGCGCGTGCAGGAGGCTGGAGAGGGCGGATAAGCCGATCGTCAGATGCAGCGCGGCGGCGGCGCCGATCCCGCCGCCGCGAACAAGCGCGAGCGGTCTGCGCATATGGACGAGCCAGGTCTGCATGAAGCCTTTGATCCAGCGCGTGCGCTGGCGCGTCCAGGGCGCAAGCGTGGTCGTGGCTTCCTCGCGCGTGCCAGGCGAAATGACGCCGGTGCGCCAGCCCTCCGCCGCCAGACGAAAGCCCAGATCGGCGTCCTCGGTGACGTTGTGCGGGTCCCATCCGCCGACGGATTTGAGGGCGCGCGTACGGAAATGGTTCGACGTTCCGCCGAGCGGCAGCGCCCAGCCCCAGCGCGCAAGCGCCGGCAGGATGACATGGAACTGAACGGCGTATTCGAGCGCGAATTGCCGTGTCAGCCAAGTCTCGCGCGCATTATACCAGCTCAACGGCGCCTGTACGCAGGCGAGCGCGTCGCCGCCGTCTGCGAAAGCGTCAAGTGCTGCGCGAAGCTGGTCCGGCGACGGACGGTCTTCTGCGTCATAGACGGTGACGAACTCGCCTCTGGCGAAGGCCAGCGCGATATTGAGCGCGCGCGGCTTGGTGCGCGGCGCGCCGGGCGGCGCCAGCAAGATCTGGAAACGCTCATCCAGCTTCAGCGCGTGGGCCGCGGCGATGGTCTCGGCGTCGTCGGCTTCGAGCACGAGTTTGATGTCGAGCCGGTCGCGCGGATAATCGAGCCGCGACAGCGAGGCGACCAGTTCGGCCAGAACGTCGCTTTCCTGATAAAGCGCTGCGATCACCGTGTAGACCGGCGGCTCGTCGCGCCAGCTTGATGTCGAAGCGCGTCTGGGCGGCGTTGCGCAGGCGGCGAAACGAAACACGGACAATGCGCCAAGCACGACGGCGAAGACGATGCTCGCCAGCTGCGCAGCGGCGCTGGGATCGATGCAGGCGAAAATGGCGGCGGAGATGGCGCCGATCGCCGCCAGTGTCGTCTGTATGCGGTTCGCCCCATATGCCGCCGAGGCGTTCGGCCGCGTTCGGCGCAAATGCGTCTCGGCCTGCCGCGCGGCTTTGACGAGCTGATCGCGTGAGGGCGCGGAGCGCTTTTGATGTCTCTCGGCGTTGCGCGCGCCAAGCCGGAGCGCCGGCGAACCGGCGTCTCTTGAACGCGCATACACACGCTCGCGCGGCGACGGCCGCGCGCTGACCCCACCTGCACGCGCCATTGCGTCGTGCGCCTCGTGCTGCGCGGCGGAGCCGTCGATTAGGTGAACGCGTGCGGCCCGTCCGCTCCCGCATTAACGCTAACGGGCAGGTTGCGCGGCGTCGAGCGCTAGCGCGCGCCGCGACCTAAAAAATCCGAGAAAACGACTCGGGCGAGGGGATCGGCGCCGTCATT
>JAUIEH010000092.1 GCA_030428405.1 Alphaproteobacteria bacterium | reverse complement strand
GCCCGGCGGCGCTGAACCTGGCGAGTTAAATGCCGGTCATTCTTTGGCCATTTCGAAGACGCGGCGGGCGCGATTAATCTGACGACATGGATTCGATGGAACCGACATCCGACGACGGCGCAGCCGCAGCCAATGCACGGCCGCAGCCGGGCCCGGAGGTCATCAAAGATTATGTCAAACGCCTGCCGGCCAAGCCGGGCGTCTACCGCATGCTCGATCGCAAAGGCGACGTGCTCTATGTCGGCAAAGCGCGAAGCCTAAAGGCGCGCGTCTCGAATTATGTCCGCCTAGGCGGGCACACCAACCGCATCGCGGCGATGATCGCGCAGACCGCCGCGATGGAGTTTTCGGTCACCGACACCGAGACCGAAGCGCTGCTGCTTGAATCCAATCTGATCAAAAAGCTGAAGCCCAAATATAACGTGCTTCTGCGCGACGATAAGTCGTTTCCCTATATCCTTATACGGCGCGACCACGCAGCGCCGCAGATCCTGAAACATCGCGGCGCGCGCGCGCCGAATGGGGACTATTTCGGCCCCTTCGCCTCGGCCGGAGCGGTCAATCGCACGCTGAACACGCTGCAAAAGGCGTTCTTGCTGCGCTCGTGTTCCGACAGCGTTTATGAAAACCGCAGCCGGCCCTGCATGCTCCATCAGATCAAGCGCTGCGCGGCGCCTTGCGTTGATTATGTGACGACGCAGGAATATGGCGCGCTGGTCGCCGACGCTGCAGCCTTCCTTTCCGGCAAGTCGGACGCCCTGCGCGCGCGTCTGCAAACAGAAATGGAAGGCGCGGCCGAAGCGCTCGATTTCGAGAAGGCTGCGCGCCTGCGCGACCGCATACGCGCGCTGGCGCCGATCACGACCTCGCAGGGCGTCAATCCCGCCAGCGTCGAGGAAGCCGATGTCATCGCGATACACAAAGCGGGCGGCCAATCATGCGTGCACGCAGTGTTTTTCCGCGCCGGTCAAAACTGGGGCGACCGCTCTTTCTTTCCCCGCCATGAAAAGGACGCGAGTGAGCAAGAAGTGCTCGCCGCCTTTCTCGGCCAGTTCTACGATGACAAGCCAGCCCCGAAACTGATCCTTGCTTCGCACGACATTGAGGAAGCCGAGCTTTTGGCCGAGGCGCTGTCGCTGCGCGCCGATCGCAAGGTCGAAATCCACACGCCCGCGCGTGGCGAAAAAGCGAAGCTCGTTCAGTATGCGCGTCGTAATGCAGAAGAAGCGCTCGCCCGCCGGCAAGCCGAAGGCGCCGCCCAGTCCAAGCTGCTCGACGGCGTCATGGAGACGTTTGACCTCGAGGCCCGTCCCGCGCGCATCGAGGTTTATGACAACTCCCATATTCAAGGCTCAAACGCCGTCGGCGCTTTCATCGTCGCGGGCCCGGACGGGTTTGATAAGCGCAGCTATCGGACATTCAACATCAAGACGACGGACCTTACGCCCGGCGACGACTACGCCATGATGCGCGAGGTCTTGCGCCGCCGCCTGACGCGTCTGGTCAAGGCGCGCGAGGAAATGGAAAACCGTCTGCAAGCGGATGATGGTGACAGCGAAGACGTTAGCGATGCGCCTGACGCAAGGCCCGCCGCCGCCGGCCGCAAGCCCGACGCCTGGCCCGACCTCATTCTGATCGACGGCGGCAAGGGTCAGCTTTCCGTCGTAATGGAGGTGATGACGGAGCTTGGGCTCACCGCGGACGACCTCGCCATCGCCTCGATTGCAAAAGGCGAAGACCGCGATGCGGGGCGCGAAACCTTCTTCATGCCGCAGCGCCAGGCGTTCAAGCTCGAACCGACAAGTCCGGTCCTGCACTATCTCCAGCGCCTGCGCGATGAGGCCCACCGCTTCGCCATCGGCACGCATCGCGCCAAGCGCTCCAAGGACATTGCGCGCAATCCGCTCGATGAAATTCCAGGCGTCGGCCCCGGTCGGAAAAAGGCGCTTCTGGCCCATTTCGGCTCGGCGCGAGCGGTGAAGCGGGCCAATGTCGACGACTTGGCCCGCGTCGAGGGCGTCTCAAAACAATTGGCGGTGAAGATCCATGACTGGTTCCGAGGCTGAGCAGAACGGCGCGCGCGCGCCTCTCGCCTGGCTGCCCAACGCCCTGACGATGGCGCGCGTCGCGCTCGCGCCGGTCATCCTGCTGGTTCTTGCCGCCGGCCCGTCCGTATACGCAGGCGACGCAGCAGCGCGCTATCTCACGATATGGCCGCCGGTCGCCGCCGGCCTGCTCGTCGTCGCAGCACTGTTCGACTTCCTCGATGGCCGCCTGGCGCGCGCGCTGAACGCGCAAAGCGCTTTCGGCCAGCGCTGGGACCCGATCGCGGACAAGCTGGTCGTCGCCGCAGCCCTCATCGGCGGCGCGTTCATGACCACGACCATGCTCTATCTGATGCCGGCGACCGTGATTCTCGCGCGCGACGCCTATGTCTCGTGGCTGCGCGCTCAGCCCGCTTCAGCGGACGCCGTCGTGGCGCCGAGCATGCTGGCGAAATGGAAGACCGCGATTGAGTTCGCCGCGTTGATCGTTTTTTTCGCAGCCCCGCTCGGCGCGCTGTTCAGCGCGCCGGCGCCGGTCACGACGACGAATCTGTCCGTCGCCGGGCTGTCGCTCTTATGGCTGGCGGCGGCATTGTCGGCTTGGACAGGGCTGGATTACGCACACGCCGCACGGCGCGCGCCGCGTTAGTTGGCGGTTTCGAGGCTGCGAATGCGGCCTTCATGCAGACGGTAGGCGTCGAAAGCGTCGAGAATCTGCGCGCGAGTCGTATCGGCACACGCGCCCGTCTGGGCTTCAGCGCCTTGAGCGATGGCGTCGATGACATTGCTGATCAAGACGCCCCACCGCGCCGGATCTCCTTCGCCCATATTCGCGACCGAGGCGTATTGGCCGTGCGGGCTCAGCCAAAGGCGAAGCATTTCAAAGCTATGCCGATCTTCCCATGCCTGGGCGGGCGCTGGAAGGGCGTCCTCGGGCTGAGGCTCCGCGGATTCCCTGAGTGCTGCGATACTCATTCTGAGACCCCCATGCTGCGCGCAAGACAGCGCGGCGACAGACAAACCCTGACGCCGCGACGCTGCGTGCTGGCTCAACTCGAATCCGAGATTAACCAATTAGGCGTGTGACGCGCCCCTTCTCTGCAGCGATTACTGTGAAAAGATTTGGCTAGCCGACGCTGACCGGCGCACGCGTCAGCGCGTCATATTCGCTGACCATCAGCTCGCAGAGACGACCGGGCGTATAAGAGCGCCCCTCGATTTCGCGCACCGGCGTCACTTCGGCCGCCGTGCCCACGATGAAGCACTCGTCGAATTGGTCGAGTTCGTCGGGCATGATGTCGCGCTCATGCGTGACGACGCCTTTCGCCGCCGCAATATCGAGTATCGTCCGCCTTGTGATGCCGTCGAGCAGGCAGTCGCCGGTCGGCGTGTGCAGCTCACCGTCGCGGCCGAAAAAGATATGCGCTCCGGTGCATTCGGCCACGCGACCTTTGTAGTCGTACATCAGCGCGTCGTTGAAACCGCGCGCTTCCGCGGCGTGCTTGGAAAGCGTGCAGATCATGTAGAGACCGGCCGCCTTGGACTTCACCGGCGCCGTCTCCGGCGCTGGTCTGCGCCATTCGGAGATCGCGAGCCGGATGCCTTCCATCTTGTTGGCGAAATAATCGCCCCAATGCCAGATCGCGATCGCGACATGGATGCGGCTGGCTTTCGCGGTCACGCCCATCTGTTCGCTGCCGCGCCAGGCGACAGGGCGAATATAGGCCGAGCCGAGGCCCGATTTGCTCAGGGTCTCGATCTTGGCGGTTTCAATCTCATCGACGGTGTACGGCAGCTCAAAGCCGAGCAATTCCGCCGAACGATGCAGCCGCTCGGTATGAGTCCTGCTTTTGAAGATATTGCCGTCATAGGCGCGCTCGCCTTCAAAGACGCAGGAGCCGTAATGCAGGCCATGGGTCAGAATATGGACGTTGGCTTCGCGCCATGGGACGAACTCCCCGTTCCACCAGATGACGCCGTCGCGATCGTCATAGGGGATGATCTCGCCCATGATCGGTCCTTTCTTCGAATGATCGAGGCCTGTCGCGGCCGCGCCAGGCGCCTGGGGCGCGCAGTTTACGCCGCGACCGGGTATGATCATTCTCAGCGGCCTAGTTTTCTGTCAACCGGACCACGCTGCGATGAGAGACGCTGAACGCAATGACGGCGCGCATCTGCTCGTCGTTGACGACGATGATCGCATACGCACGCTTTTGAAGCGGTTTTTGTCCGAAGCCGGCCACCGCGTGACCACGGCTGCCGATGCCGCGCGCGCGCGCGGGCTCCTGGAGACGCTCGGCTTCGACCTCCTGATCCTGGACGTGATGATGCCGGGTGAGGACGGATTGTCGTTGACGGCGTCGCTGCGCCAGGAAAGCGACGTGCCGATCCTGATACTGACCGCGCGCGATCTGCCGGAAGACCGCATCGAAGGCCTGCGCCGCGGCGCGGACGATTACCTGCCCAAGCCGTTTCAGCCCGAAGAGCTGTTATTGCGCATCGACGCGATACTTCGTCGCGCCGGCGCGCAGGCGCCGCCCAACGCCGTCATCTTCGGCGAGTGGCGCTATGACGTCGAAGCTGGCGATCTGCGCCGCGCCGGTCGTCCTGTGAAGCTGACCACGGCTGAGGCCGCGCTCCTCTCCGCGCTCGCGCGCAATCCCGGCGAAACGGTCGACCGGCTCGAACTATCCAAGCGCACCTCGGAAGCCCAGGAGCGCTCCATCGACGTGCAGGTGACGCGCTTGCGCCGCAAGATCGAGGATGATCCGCGCACCCCGGTCTTCCTGCACACGGTCCGCGGCGTCGGCTATAAGCTGATCGCCTCGCCCGCCCCGCCTGTTTGAGGCGACGTTCAATGCGCTGGCCGCGTCTTCGCACCTTCATGCCGAAGAGCCTGTTCGGGCGCTCCCTGCTGATCATCGTCCTGCCGGTCGCAATGATGCAGATCGCAGTGACCTACACGTTTTTTGACGCGCACTGGACGACCGTGACCAGCCGGCTCGCGGACGGGGTGGCGGGCGATGTCGCCGTGGTCATGGATCTTTACGAACAAGCGCCAGGCCCAAACCGCGCCGAGCAGCTTCATCCGTTCACGTCGCGCACGATGCAGATCGCGATGACGCTCGAGCCGGGAGAGGTTCTGCCATCCACGGTGCGCTCGTCCTTCTTCCGTGTGCTGGACAGAACGCTGCGCCGCGCGCTCGCCTCCAAGCTCAATCACGAATTCTGGTTCGACACGACGCGCTATCCCGCTTATGTCGAAATCCGCATTCAGGTCGATGCCGGCGTCTTGCGGCTGATCGTGCCGCGCGACCGCGTGTTCGCGACCACAGGCCATATCTTCCTGTTCTGGATCGTTGTTGCGACGCTTTTGCTGACGGCTGTTTCGCTGATCTATATCCGCAATCAGGCCCGTCCGATCGAGCGTCTCGCGGACGCCGCCGAACGCTTCGGGCGCGGACAGGACGCACCGCATTTCAAGCCCACCGGCGCGCGCGAAGTCCGTCAGGCCGCTCAAGCCTTCATTGACATGCGCCGGCGCATCAAGCGCCAAATCGATCAGCGCACGACCTTGCTCGCCAGCGTCAGCCATGACCTGCGCACGCCGTTGACGCGGCTGAAGCTGCAGCTCGCAATGATGTCGCGCGAGGATGAAGACATCAACGCCATGCGCGCCGACGTCGAGGCTATGGAAATGGTGCTCGGCGAATATCTCGACTTCGCGCGCGGCGTGGCCTCGGAAGAACCCGAGCCCGCCGATATCGGCGAACTCGTCAGCGAAATTGTCGAGCAGACGGCGCGCGGCGGCGCCAATGTCACGGCGCAGATTCAGTCGGACGCCGACCTCGTCTTGTCCGTACGCGCATCAGCGCTCTCGCGTTGCATGCAGAACCTCATCTCAAACGCTGTTGCGCATGCGGATAAAGTCGCTGTCAGCGCGCGGCGCGAGAACGGCGCGATCTTTGTCGACGTGGAGGATGACGGGCCGGGCATCGCTGAAGATCAGCGCGAGGAAGCCTTCCGGCCCTTCGCCCGACTCGACGAAGCCCGCAACGCCAATAAAGGCGGTGTTGGACTGGGCCTCGCCATCGCGCGCGACGTCGCGCGCGGTCATGGCGGCGACATCACGCTGAGCGAAAGCGAAATGGGCGGGTTGCGCGCGCGTCTCCGCCTGCCGACCTGAGCGCGCGCTAAACGTCAGCCCGGCGAGTTGATCTCAAGCGAGTTGAGGATCGATTCGAGCGTTTCCTCGTCCGCCTCATTGAGCGGATCAGGACCGGCGCAGAGAAAGCTGTTATTCGTGAAACCCGTCTCATGCGGCAGCCAGAACATGCGCTGATGCGTCTCCATCTGCATGCCGCGCACATTCACTGTGAAGACCGAGCGCACGACCGCTACGCCGGAAATCTGCACGTGCTCGAACGATTCAATGTCTGCGCCGCGCACGCCGACATCGCTTTCCTGCATCTGGCTGAGCCCGGCGTTCAGTTCCGTCTGGTTGATGGCGCCGCGCGGCGTCGGCTGGACTGCGCGCACGAAAGTGCATTGCAGACCGGTCGGCGAAAATTCGTTATCGGCGTAAAGGACCGCGAGCTGATTGGCGGTGAGCTCGTCTTCCGGCGTAGCGTTCCAGTCGTCAGGGCGCACGACCGCGACCGTGGCGTCGCCGCTCTCCCAGCGCGTCCAGCTGCGTTCCGCGGTCGCAGAGCCTGCGTCGTTGGAAGCCTGCGTCTCGCTGGCGGCGTCATCTCCGCCGCCGCATGCAGCGACAAGCGCGCCCAGCGCTACAAAAGCGCCAGTGCGCGCGATGTTAAAAGCCATGATCCACCCTACTCGTGTTGACGTCCTGGAATTCAGAGCACCAACGATAGGGCGAATGCGCGCCGGCTCAACCCTGGGCGGGTTCGCCGCGATTCGGCTCAGCGTGCGCATCCTCGTCGCCGCGATCGGTCTGCGCGCGGCGCGCAAACGGCCATCGGCCAGCCCAGTCCTCGACATCACGAAGGCGCCGGTCGAGCGTCGCCATCGTGCGCGCCAGATCGCCTGCATCGTCCCTCATCCAGGCTCGCGTAGCGCGCGCCAGAATGGCGGCGAATCCTTGAACGCGCGCAGCGCCGCGCACGCCGGAAGCGTCCATGCCGGCGATTTCCAGGAGCCAGCGCGCCGTGCGCGAAAGCCGCGTCCAGGCGTGCAGCATCAGGCCGGCGTCCTGGCGTTCGGCCTCGATGATGGATTTCAGCGCGGCGCGATGCGGCTCCATGGCGTCGAAACGCGCCATCGCAGCGTCAAACACGCGCTCGCGGATTGACGCATCCGGCTCGAGTTCAAACGTCTCAGCCGCTGCGCGGTCGAAACGTCGCGCCAGCGCGTCGACCACAGCGCTCTTATCGTTCGCCGCCGCGCACGCATCGGCGATCGAAATGTCAGCCGCATCAGCAAGATCGCGCAGGCTGAGCTGCGAAAACGGGGTTGCGCCCGCGCCCGCCAGCGCGGCGTCGGCGAGACGGTCGAGGATTTGCTTCTTGTCCATGGAAAGAAAAGTGGCGGCTCAATGCGGCCGGGACAAGGCTCAGCCGCCGAGTTCGCGCGAGCGCTTGGTAGCCGCCGTGATGGCGCGGCCGACCAGCGGCTGCAGACCGTCATCGTCGAGCAGAACGTTCAACGCCGCTTCCGTCGTGCCCCCGGGCGAAGTGACGGCTTCGCGCAACGCCGCCGCATCCGAATCATCATGCACCAGCAGCGCACCCGCGCCTGCGATCGTGGCGTGAACCAGCTTGCGGGAAAATTCGCGGTCGAGTCCCTCGGCCACGCCGGCCGAGACCATCGCCTCAGCCAGTGCGAACACATAAGCGGGTCCTGAGCCGGAGACTGCTGTTACGGCGTCGAGCTGGACTTCCTGGTCCGCGCGGATCGCCTCGCCGGTAGCCTTGAGCAACATGTCCGCACGCTCGGCTTGAGCTTCTGTGACGTCGCTTCCGCAGACATAAACCGTGATGCCTGATCCGATCAGCGCGGGCGTGTTCGGCATGGCGCGCACCACCCGACAGCCGGGAAAGCGCGAAGCGATATCAGCGATGCGCGGGCCCGCCATTATGGAAATCAGCATCGCGCCTTTTGGCGCGAATGGCGCGATGGCGCCGGCTGCGCTTTCAAAGCTCTGCGGCTTTACTGCGAGAACGATAGTGTCGACGGTCTCGAAACTGTCCTTGCTCGGCGCAATCGAGACATAAGCGCCGACCGATTCGGCTTCCTGGCGCGCGCGCGCATCGGGGTCGATGACGATGACGTCGCCGCGCGAGATGGCGCCCGCGCGTCCGTTGAACCAACCCTGCAGGAGCGCGCGCCCCATCCGGCCCGCCCCGATAAGGGCGAGCCTGGGCCCGCCCAGGGCGCTCAAGCCTCGCCTACGGTTTCAAACATCGCCGCAGCCACGGCGTCGGTCGGGCTCTTGCCGCCCC
>JAUIEH010000091.1 GCA_030428405.1 Alphaproteobacteria bacterium | reverse complement strand
TGAACTGCATGAAGGCGTTGGTGTCGGCGGCGATGTAATAAGAGCCGGTCGCATGAAAGGCGGGATTGCACGAGCCGGAAACATGGATCATGGCCGGCGCGTCGAGCTCGCACATCGTCTCGTAGAAAGGATACCAGAAACGGTCCGTGAGCGGCGGCGCGTTCCAGTGACCGCCCGACGGGTCCGGGTTCAGATTGCAGCCGATAAAGCCCAGCTGCTCGACGCAGCGGCGCAATTCGGCGATGGAGGCTGTCAGGTCGCTGTCGGGCGTTTGCGGCAACATGCATACGCCTGCAAACGTGTCTGGATAAAGATCGACGACGCGCTTGATGAGGTCATTGCACGCGCGCGACCAGTTCATGGCCGTGGCCGCGTCGCCGACATGCGGCTCCATCCGGCTGGCGCGCGGAGAGAAGATGGTCATGTCCGCGCCGCGCTCTTTGATGAGCTTGAGCTGGTTGGCCTCTATGCCGTCGCGGATTTCATCATCGCTGATGTCGGGGCGCGTCGGTTCGGGTAAAGACGGATCGGCGAGCCGCGCTTTTTGCTGCTCGCGAAAATCGAGATGTTTTTGCGGCGCGACGGTGTGGTGACCGTGGCAGTCAATGATCAGGGTCATTCGGCCTCCATCGGAGCGCGCGCGCGAATAGCGTCGAGTTTGCCCTGCAGCGTGTCGGGCGGGGCGATGCCGAGAACGCCGAGCGCGTTCTGGCGGTCGACGGCGGCGCGCGTCATCAAAGGCGCAACGCCGAGGCTTTCAAGCGTCAGCGCGACATCGTCCATCTCTTCGGCGCGGCGCACGCCATGCGCCATCATGCGCTCGAGATTATAATTGAAGCGCTCGGCCCAGTCCGCACCGAGCGAGGCCAGCACTTCCTCGCGCACATTCGCCGCTTCCGCCGCGAGCGCGCATTCCGCGGTGAGCGCTTCAATGCCCTTTATCATCACGGAGCGGATCATTTTGATCGCCGCCGCGCGTCCTATCTCTGCGCCCATATCTGCGAGATTGGAGAAGCCGAGCGCGCCGAGCGCGTCGATGGCGGCCGCGGCGCCGGGTCCGCTGACATTGAGCGGGGCTGCGAGCGCGGCGGGCCGGACGGGCGACATGATGGCGACGTCGACATAGCGCGCGCCTTTGGCTTCAGCCTTGGCGGCATTGGCGCGTTTGACGTCTGGCGCAGTCGAATTGCAGTCGCAGAACATGGCGCTCGGCGCGAGCGCAGGCAGGCAGGCCTCGAGCGCAGCGCTTGCCTGGCGCGCGGTGACGAGGCTCAGGATCATCTCGGCGCCGCGCACGGCTTCTTCTGCGCTGTCGCAGCTGGTCACGCCCAGCCGCGCATAATCGGAGAGCTTGGCGTCTCGCTCGGCGGGTCGGGTGGTCTTGATGTCGAAAGCGCGCACGCGGCCGGTCCAGCGCGCATCGCCGCAAAAGGTCTGCGCGGCCTCGCCGAAGCCGATAAGGGTGACGGATTGCGCCATGCGATCGGCCTAGAGGGGACGTGTGCGCGAGGCCAATCGGTTTGCTGTTATACCTATAAGCGAAAACGAAAATAGATGAATTCTCAATGCCCCGCCGCGGTGCGCAGAATGTCAAGAAACGCTGCCTGGCCGGGCGTCGGCCGCCAGTCCGCGCGCGTATAAGCCACGATCATGCGCCGCAGCGCAGGCGGGGCGGGGCCCAGCACGGCGAGCTGACCCGCCTGACGCTCGAGCGCGGTCTGGTCCAGCGACAGAATGGACAGACAATCAGTCTGCAGGAGCAGCGTGCGGATCATCGTGAAGGAACCGCATTCGACGGCGATTTCCGGCGTATCCAAGCCGGCGGACTGGAACAGCAGCTCCCAATTGTCGCGCAGCGGCGTGCCCGGCCGCGGCACGATCCAGGACTGGGCCGCGAGCGCTTCCAGCGGTGCATGACCGCGCTTGCGCGCCAGCGGATGGCCGGCCCGCGCTGTGATGACGGGACTGTCCTCGAACAGCGGTTCCTGGGCGATGTCGGGACCCGGTCCCGGCTCGCGCGCCGCGCCCAGCAGCAGGTCGAGCTCGCCGTCGCGCAGGGGCTCGATCAGCTCAGCGAAGGAACCCTCGGCGACGGCGATGGCGTCGCCGGGGCGGGCGGCCTGAAACGCAACGATAGCCTCGGGAAGCGCACGCGCGCGCGATAGCGGCATGGCGCCGATGCGGACCTCGCCGGCGCCTGCGCCGACAAGCTCGTCGATCTCGCTCAGTCCGGCGCGCATTTCCGCTGCGGCGAGGAGAAACTGGCGGGCGAGCTGCTTGCCGGCGCGGGTCAGCTCCACGCCGCGCCCGCGCCGGATCGTCAGTTTGCGGGAGACCGCGATTTCGAGGTCGCGGACCGCGCGGTGCAGGGAGGCTTCCGCCAGCCCCGTTTCCTGACGCGCCGCCGCGTAGCCGCCGCTTCGGGCCAGGGCGGCGAAGGCGCGGGCCTGGGCGGCGGTGACGCGGTTCGATGCAATGCAGCCAAGGGCTGCGCGCGCGCGTTCGCAGAGCATCTCCGCCGCCGGGCTCGGATGCATGCCTTGCGCGCTGCGGGTGAACAAATCGACGCCGAGCTGCTCTTCAAGCCGCGCGATCGACTGCGAGGCGGCGGGCTGTGACATGCCGGCGGCGCGCGAGGCGGCGATCAGCGAACCAAGTCGGACCGTCTCCACGAACACGCGCAGCGAGCGCAAATTGAATTCCCAAACGTCCATTCTGCAATCTTAGCGTCAGCTTATGGCATGCGCATACTTCATATTTCTGTTCGCGCGCGCCATTGGACTATGGCCAGAGAGCGTAACCAGCGGGAGCGCCATGAGCGGCGTCGTCATTCAGAATGTTCAGCGCGCCGATGAGGCGACGATTGCGGGTCTGGCCGCAGCCGGCGTCGCCACGGTCCACGAGGCGCAGGGCCGCAAAGGTCTGATGGCGAGCTATATGCGTCCGATTTATCCGGGCGCGCGCATCGCCGGTTCGGCCGTGACGATCTCTGCACCACCAGGCGACAACTGGATGCTTCACGTCGCGATCGAGCAATTGCGCAAGGGCGACATTCTCGTGCTCGCGCCGACCAGCCCGTGCGAGGACGGATATTTCGGCGATCTGCTGGCGACGTCTGCGCGCGCGCATGGCTGTCAGGGACTGATCATCGAGGCCGGCGTTCGCGACATTCGAGATTTGAAGGAAATGGACTTCCCCGTCTGGTCCAAGGCGGTGTTCGCGCAGGGCACGATCAAGGCCACGCTCGGCTCGGTCAATGTGCCGATCGTGTGCGCGGGCGCGGCGGTGAATGCGGGCGACATCATCGTGGCTGATGATGACGGCGTGTGCGTGATTGCGCGCGAAGAGGCCGAAGAGGTGTTGGCCGCCGCGCAGCGCCGCGAGGCCAATGAAGAAGAAAAGCGCAAGCGGCTGGCCGCCGGTGAGCTGGGCCTCGACATTTACGACATGCGCGTCCGGCTGAAGGATATGGGTCTTAAATATGTCTGACGGCGTGCGCTGCATGTGGATGCGCGGCGGCACGTCGAAAGGCGGTTATTTCCTGGAAAGAGATCTTCCCGCCGACCCGGCCGCGCGCGACGCCTTTTTGCTGCGCGTCATGGGCTCGCCGGACGCCCGCCAGATCGACGGCATGGGCGGCGCAGACCCGCTGACCAGCAAAGTCGCCATTATCTCGAAATCCGAGCGCCCCGACTGCGACGTCGACTATCTTTTTCTGCAGGTGTTCGTGGACGAAGCAATCGTCACGGATGCGCAGAATTGCGGCAACATACTCGCCGGCGTCGGACCGTTTGCGATCGAACGCGGGCTGGTCGCTGCGCAGGGCGAAGAAACGCCGGTCGCAATTTATATGCGCAATACGGATAATGTCGCGATTGCGCGCGTCTCAACGCCTGGCGGCAAGGTGAGCTATGACGGAGCAGCACGCATTGACGGCGTGCCGGGAAGTCATGCGCCCGTGCCGCTCGCTTTTCTCGACGCCGCCGGCTCCAGCTGCGGCGCGCTCTTGCCGACGGGCAATGCCAGCGACGAGATCAAAGGCGTCGCGTGCACGCTGATCGATAACGGCATGCCATGCGTCGTGATGCGCGCCGAAGATGTCGGCGCGACGGGTTATGAGGATCGCGAGAGCCTCGATGCGGCGACGGCGCTGAAGGCGCGGCTGGAAGAGATCAGGCTCGAGGCGGGACCGTTGATGCGGCTTGGCGATGTGCGCGAAAAGTCCGTGCCAAAAATGATGCTGGTGGCGCCGCCGCGCCATGGCGGCGCGGCAAGCGTGCGCAGCTTTATTCCGCATCGCGCGCACGCCTCAATCGGCGTGTTGGGCGCCGTCACCGTCGCGGTCGCCTGTCTGACGCCCGGCTCGCCCGCCGCAGTCATCGCGCGGGTTCCGGAGGGGCGGCGCAAGACCTTGTCGATCGAACATCCTACCGGTGAAATGAGCTGTGTGCTCGAACTGGACGAGGCGGGCGGCGTCGCCTCGGCAGGGGTGTTGCGCACGGCGCGAAAGCTGATGGACGGAGCAGTGTTTGCATGACCCGGATACGCAGCTGGACTGAGGCGCCGTCAAAGCCGTCCTACACGCCGCCGCCGGGCGCCGTGGATGCGCATTGCCACGTATTTGGTCCGGAGGCTGAGTTTCCGTTCAGCCCGAAGGCCAAATATCACCCTCAGGACGCCGGTCCCGAAATGTTGTTCGCGCTGCGCGACCATCTTGGCTTTTCTCGCAATGTCGTTGTGCAGGCGAGCTGTCACGGCACGGATAACCGCGCAACCCTGAACGCCATTGCGCGCTCCAATGGCGCGGCGCGCGGGGTGGCCGTGGTTTCGCCCGACATCAGCGATGAGGCGTTGGCGCAGCTCAATGAAGGCGGCGTGCGCGGCGTGCGCTTCAATTTTCTCAAGCGGCTGGTCGATCATGCGCCGAAGGATGACTTCCTGCGCATCGCAGAACGGATCGTTCCTTTGGGCTGGCATGTGGTGGTTTATTTCGAAGCCGAGCTGCTCGACGAACTGACGCCGTTTCTCGAAGCGCTCCCGACCATCGTGGTCGTCGACCATCTCGGTCGTCCGGATGTGAGCGCGGGGCCGAACGGCGCGGAGATGCGGGCGTTCTGCGATTTTCTCGCCGGTCACGACAATTTCTGGACCAAGGTTTCGTGTGCTGACAGGTTGTCGCGTCAGGGTCCGCCCTATGATGATTTTGCAGAGGCCGTGGCGCCTGTGGTCGAGTCGTTTCCCGATCGGGTGTTGTGGGGCACGGACTGGCCGCATCCCAATATGCAGGACGCCATTCCCGATGATGGAGCGCTGACCGACCTGATCCCGCGTCTTGCTCCGAGCTCTGAATTGCAGCGCAAGCTGCTGGTCGATAATCCGATGCGGCTCTATTGGCCCGAAGAGGTGTGAGCCGGCGTTGGGGCGAGGCGCAGCGCGGCGAGATGAAGCGCGCGATTGCCGAGCTGTCTCGCTGAGCGCGCGCGCTGCTCAGTGCTGCGAATTTGATTAAGCCGTATTCAGATTGGATTGAGCGGTCGCGTTTCCGCGCTTTGACGCCTCAGCGCGCGTCGCCGTTCAGCCGGTCTCGACGATCGCCTGTAGCTTTTCGCGCAGGACCAGCAACTCGCCTTCGGAGAAGAGCTGCGTGAAACGGTCTTCGTGCTCGCCGATCCGCGCTTTGGTTTTCGCGAGCAATTCTTTGCCGCGCGCGGTGAGCATGAGGTCGAGCCGGCGGCGGTCGGCGTTTGAGCGCGTGCGTCGGATGAGGCCGCGCGCGTCCAGCTTGTTGATGATGGCGAGCATTGAGGCGCGGTCCATCATCAAGACATTTGCGAGCTGGGATTGAGAGACGGCCGGATTGGCGTCGATCAGCCAGAGCGTCGCCGCCTGGCGCTGCGTGACGTCGAGCTCTTCGAGCGTCGCCATGAAGTCTTTCTGGATGACCGTATGAGCACGGCGCACCAGAAATCCCAGAATTTCGTCGAGGCCGCCAAGGTCGAGCTCGTTGGATTGCGACGCCTGCTCAAGCGCGACGACTTTGTCATCTTTCAGAGCTCGGGTCGCCAATGCTCGGCCTCCTGATCGTGTTGCGTGATGCGGCGCTTGGGGCCGCGTGGTCGCGTCCGGGACGCGGATCATGCGTTTCCGCATGATCCGCTCCTGGAGGAGTTAGGGCAAGACCAAGCCTGAGTCTTGTCCCGTCTGGGTCTTAGAACTCGGTTTCGAGCTGCAAGGACCACGTTCTCGGGCGTGCGTAGATGATTTCCGCATAGCCCAGCGTCGCGAACGAGGCGTTGCCCTGAACCGGGTAGAGCTCGTCCGTCAGATTGTCGACGGCGAGTTCGATCGACCACAGGCCGTCGCCACGGGCCAGCTCGACAGCGCCGTTGACGATCGTCACCGCATCATTTTGCGCGGTGAGGACCGTGTTGCCGGCGTCGAAGAACTGGGAGTCCGTGTACGAAATGTTGAACCCGGGCGTGAGCTCGAGGTCATTGCCGAAGTGGAACGTGTAGGACGCGCCCAGATTGGCCTGCCACTCAGGCGTGAACGGCAAGGAGTTGTTCGGGCCGACCGTCGCCGTCGCACCAGGGATCGGCGTGATGGAGTCGATGCTGTCGTCCAGGAAGCTCAATCCGCCTTCGATGATGAAGTCGGCGTTCGGCGCATAGGTGAACTCGACTTCGAAACCGTCGATGGAGGCCGAGCCCGCATTGAACAAGAGCGGCACGACGCCCTGACGGTAGATCAGCTGAATGTCCTCATAATCGGACATGAAGGCTGCGACGTTCAGGCGGAATGAATCCGTCAGATCCGCCTTGAAGCCGATTTCCCAGGTGTCGACCGTTTCTTCAGCGAACGTCACCGGGCGGTTGTCCGCGGTCGGTGCATTGTAGCGCTGGTTGAAGCCGCCGGACTTAAAGCCCTGGGTGTAGCTGAGATAGGTCATGAAGCGGTCGGTCCAGCGATACTGAACCGCGGCCGAACCCGTCAGCGAGCTGAAGGAGTCTTCAAACGGACGCGAGAAGATGAAGAGCGGGCCGGCCTCGGACGTCGCGAGCGTCGGCAGCGGATTGGGATCCGGATTGCCGGCGTTCAGGACGTTGAAGATGGTCGCCTGCATGCCCTTGGTTTCGTCCGTGTAGCGCAGGCCGCCCGTCAGGCTGAGGCGGTCATTGACTTCGAACGTCCACTCGGTGAACAGCGCGATCGATTCCGTCGTCAGATTGACAAACTGGCGGTCGCGCGAGCCCGGTCCGCCCGCAAGCAGCGAGCCGATCACCGGCGGCGCCGGCGGGAAGGCGAGCGGGATGTTGAGCGTGTCGTCGGTCTCTTCGTCGAAATAGTAGAAGCCGACCACGCCTTCCAAACGATCAAGGTCAAACAGCGCCTGCAGTTCCTGGCTGAACTGCGAGGACTCCGACATATAGTCAGTCGTCAGAATGGTGAACGGCGTGTTGTCCGCATCGCGGATGCCGGTCCATTCAATGCTGCGATAGGCCGTGATCGAGCGCAGCGTGAAATTGTCGGAGACTTCCCACTCCGCGCGCGCGGAGAAGCCGCCGCCTTCGAAGGTGGATTCGACCGGCGCCGTGCCGCCATTGGTGAACGGTCCCATGTCGTAGAAGTCGTTCGCACAACGCGGATCGTTCGTGCCGACGGGCACGTTCGGCGCGCCAAAGCGCGGATCGGGCGGCGCGAGCGGGGCGAACGGGATCGTGGCGCCGGGACAGCCCGCGGCCACGCTGACGATCGCCGGAACCGGCGCGGTTTCGTTGATGCCGCGGAAGACGAAGGGCGAGCCGTTTTCGTCCTCATTGGTGTAATCGCCGCGCAGCGACAGCGTGAAATTGGGAGCCGCCTCCCAGCGCAGCGCGCCTTGCAGCGTATAAGTGTTGTCGTCGCCCAGATCCTGGCCGTCGAAGGTCCGCGTGACATAGCCGTCGCGCTGGCGCCCGCCCGCGGAAACGCGCGCGGCAAGGCCCGGACCGAGCGGAATGTTCAGTGCGGCGAACACTTCGCGAAGATTGTCTTCACCAATGCGCACGCGCGCGGAACCGCCGAATTCGTCTTCCGGCTCGCGCGTGGCGACGAGCACGGCGCCGCCGATCGTGTTGCGGCCGAACAGCGTGCCCTGCGGACCGCGCAGAACCTGCACGCTCTCAATGTCGCCGAAATCCAGCGCCCCGCCGACGGCGCGGCCCATATAGACGTCGTCAATATAAATGCCGACGCCCGGATCAACCGCCGGCGTCGGGTCGAGCTGACCAATGCCGCGAATGAACACGACCGCAGCCGAGTTGTTGCCCGAGAGCTGACCGTAGCTCGTGAACTGCATGCTCGGCGTGACCATGTCGAGATCGGTCGTCGTCTCGATCCGGCGGCGGTCGAGCGCTGCGGACGTGAACGCCGAGACGGCGACAGGAACGTCTTGCAGACTTTCTTCGCGCCGACGCGCGGTGACGACAATTTGTTCGACGCCGCCCGATGCTGTCTCTCCAGCATCCTGCGCGGACGCTGGCAGCGG
>JAUIEH010000591.1 GCA_030428405.1 Alphaproteobacteria bacterium | reverse complement strand
CCGCCGCTGTATTGACGGCCGTCAGCTGTTCGCCCGGCGACATGCCGTCCTGACTGTCCGAGGTGACGCCGCCGCGGACCATCGCGCGCAAGCCCGCCACGCGGACCATGTAGAACTCGTCGAGATTGGAGCCCGAGATCGAAAGATAGCGCAGCCGCTCCAACAAAGGCTGGAGCGGATTGGACGCTTCTTCGAGCACGCGGCGATTGAAATTGAGCCAGGACAGCTCGCGGTTGATGAAGCGCTCGGGACGCTCGATCAGACCGGCGTCGTCCTCATCCGCCGCCGTCGCCGTCGTCGTCGTCTCCGCCATCGCCTTCACCCTCATGCACGCGTTCGCTCTGATAGGCGCTCGAGCGCGCCAGCGCCGCGCGCGCCAGCGCCCGCGTCACTCGCTTGTGCCCTTCCAGCGCCAGCTGGTCCACCTCATCGACGATGGCGGCGGCGGCGGCGAAGGACGGCTCGATCCTGCGAATGAGATAGCCGATCAAGGCTTGATCGGCGTTAACGCCGCGCGCCTCGAACATGCGGCGCAGAACTTCACCCAACTCATCGTCATCCGGCGTGGTCAGTTCGACGGACGCCAGCGCTGCCAGGCGCGAGCGCAGATCGGCGCGCATGGTCGGCCATTCCACGGGCGGCGCGCGCGAAATGAAGACGACGCCGCGCGCAGCGCCCGCGCGCGCTGCATCAATGATCGACATCAACGCGCTGTCATGGGCCGCGCCTGCGTCCATTTCGTCGATGGCGACGGGACCCTCTGCGGCCGCCTCAAGCACGACGTCGCCCGCGCCGCGCAGATCGCTTGCGTGGAACAGCCGGCCGTTCTGGGTTTCGAGCCACGCCGAGGCGAGCGCCGTCTTGCCGCTCTTTTCAGGTCCGGTGATGACCAGAACCCCGCCCGGCCAAAGCTCCACGCGCGCCAGCATCGCCCGCGCCGCAGCGCTCGAAGCGCCTGCGACATGGGCGGCCGCGCCGCGCCGTTCAGCCGGCGGAAATCGGAAAGCGGTCTGCTCCGCCGTCATTCACCGTCCGCGGGTTCCTCGGCGGGCGGAGGCAGAACGCTGCGATAGGGTCGCGGCGCCGCCGAGGCGAGCCTGACCGTCCAGCCGATCTGCGGGTCCTGCGCCAGCACGACGCCGCGCTCGGCCAGCTCGGCCTCGAGCTGATCGACGCGGCCGCGATGGCGCAGAAACATCATCGCGCCGGAATTCGCCATCGCATCGAGGCGCGCATTTGAAATCAGCGACGAGCCGCCGAGAGAATTGCGCAAAGTCAGCCATTGCGAGGAATTCTGATAGAGCACCGAGACCGCAAGCTCGCTCGTCGACGTGCTGCGCACGATGGTGAGGTTCTTCCACTCGCGCTGCAACAGACCCGCGCTCGCTGCGACCAGAGACGCATAATCGCCGCCTGAGACGCTGCCGAGTTCGCGCACCGCGCCGTCGGCAGCGAAATCGATGCGGGTGAGCGTCGCGCTGCTCGGACCGGTCGCGCGCGCGACCACGACGCGCTCGGCGCCATAGCCGGCTGCGAGCTGACGCAATCCTTCAACGTCCAAATTCGCAGCATCCGACGCGCGTACGGCGCGGATGTCGTTGAGATCGCCCGTCGGCGTGATCAC
>JAUIEH010000590.1 GCA_030428405.1 Alphaproteobacteria bacterium | reverse complement strand
CTGGGACATGGTCTATGTCAGCCAGGTCTTCTTCAATTCCGGCTACGGAACAGATGACCTCAACGCGCTCATTGCGAGCGTGCCGGACGACGACGCCGTCATCGTCATTGACGGCTATCACGGCTTTTGTGCGCGCCCGACCGATCTCTCGGCCGTGGCGGCGCGCATTTTCTATCTTGGCGGCGGATACAAATACGCGATGGCGGGCGAGGGTTGCTGTTTCATGCATAGCCCGTCCGGATATGTCGAACGCCCGCGCGACACGGGCTGGTTCGCCGCGTTCGGCGCCTTGCAGGACAAGCAGACGGGCGTGCCCTATGCGGCGGGCGGTCAGCGCATGATGGGCGCGACCTTTGATGCGACCGCGCTTTATCGGCTGAATGCGGTGATGCGCTGGATGGATGCTCAAGGCCTGAGCGTCGCTGCAGCGGATGCGCATTGCACCGAGTTGCAGCTCGCCTTTCTTTCACAGCTTGGCGATGGCGGCGCGCTTGCGGACGCGCGCCTTGTGCTGGATCCGCGCGAGATGACGCCGGCGCGCTTTTTGACGTTTGAGACCGCGAGCGCCGCGCAGATTTATGACGGCCTGCGCGCGCGCAATGTGCTGCTTGATCGGCGCGCGGACCGGTTGCGCTTTGGATTCGGGGTTTATCAGGACCTGGACGACGTCGCGCAGCTTGTCGCTCATTTGCACGCTAAAGGCTGAGCGCAAGGGGCGTTCGCCGAATGAACGCCCAAATTCGTCGACAATGATTTGCGCAAGATGCTGAGACGCTGACCTGCTGGGCTGCGAAGAGGAGCCGTTCCATGACGCATCACCGTTTGGCTTTTGCTGCAGGCGCAGCGCTATGTCTCGCCGCAGGGGCGGGCGCACAGGACGAGGAAGCGCGGTCGCGCGCCATGCTCGAGATCTTCGACGCCGAGCGCGCCTTCGCCGTCCGCGCCCAGGAAATCGGCGCGCGCGACGCCTTCCTGGAAGTCATTCCAGAGGACGGGCTCGGCTTTACCGGCGGCGTGAGCGAATGGCGCGAAGCCTGGGAGGGCTTTCCTGAATCCGATCCGAACGCTGTTTTGACCTGGCGGCCGGCTTATGGCGGCGCCGCGCTCATGGGCGATTTGGGATTTTCGACCGGGCCCTATCAGCGCCTTATGGGCGATGAAGTCGCCGGCGAGGGTCACTATTTCTCCGCCTGGCGGCGCGACGAAGCGGGCTGGCGCCTCCTGTTCGACGGCGGCGTTCAGCTCGACCGCGCCAATTCGCGCGCTCAGATCATCGCGTTGTCAGAACATGCCGAACGCTGGTCCGGCCCGCTTTTCGCCGACCACGTCGAGTGCGTGGTTCCTGGCGAGGTTACGGGGCCGGATGATCGGTTGAATGAACTCGCCGGCATCGGCGCGGCCGGCGACCTCATCGAAGGCGATGAAGAAGCCTTCGGCCGGGCTTCCGTGATGCGCTCAGATCTTCCGCTCGCCGCCGCCGAGGGTCTGGCCTGGCCGGGAGGCGAGTTCGAGCGCACGCATGTTGTCTATTCGGCGGCGCGCGATCTGGCGTTCACGTTCGGAAACTGGTCCGGCGGCGGACAGCGCACGCGCGGCTATGTCCGCGTCTGGCGCGGCGATGCGTGCC
>JAUIEH010000090.1 GCA_030428405.1 Alphaproteobacteria bacterium | reverse complement strand
GTGGCGCGGCACATCAGCCGCGCGCCGCGCGTCGCCAGGACGCCGCCATCGCCGCGCGCCACCGAATAACGCGCCCAGCCGCGATTGGAGCGGATTTCCAGCTCTGCAGGCCCGACAACGGTGCAGACCACGCCGCTCGACGTGTTCGAGCAGGCTTCCGGACGCGAATTGCGCACGAGATTGATGGCGTACGTGACGCCGCGGCCTGCAATTGCTGTCTCGACCTGACTGGCGGAATATTCGACGCCGCCGGCGGGATCGCCGCCCGTCACCACCATGCCGAAATCATCGGCGACGCGCTGACACAACGAGCGTCCGGCGCCGGCGCCCGGCCCTTCGTTGCGGATCACGCGCTCCGGCGTCGCCGCAGCGCACCCTGCAAGCAGCACCAAAGCTGCGGCCCAAACGGGCTTGAAACGTGATTGCACCGTCATGCGCGCGTCCTCGTCCTACGCCCCCACCGCCATCGTGCACAACGGCGATGACCGCTCAAGCGGTCGGGCGAAATCAGACGAGGCGCGCGCAGGAGCGTTGCGTCAGCGCGGACAGGCGCTGTTGACGGCGATCGTCCAGCCGTCGGCTTCCTGTTCAAAGCAGGTTCGATACTCGCTTTCCTCCCCCGCCTCGTTCTCGAGCTGATAGGCGCAGCGAAAATGCGTTTCATCGGCTTCCACGCAGTTCACGTCTGAAACGCCCGCCGCCATGGAAGCGCCCATGCGCGAGGCCATGGCCGCCTGGATCTCATCCGCCGAAGGACCGCTCGCCGCACCGCCTCCGCCTGATCCGCCGCACGACGCCAGCGTGACGGAGGCGGCGCCGATGAGTGCGGCGCGAAAGCCGAAAATGCGAACGTTCATAACACCTTCAATACGCATGCGATCTGGTCCTTTCGGGTTGCTCTGCCGAACATATAAGGCGCAGAGCCGCCGTCTAGTTCCTCAGTTAACGATACGCCGCCCCAAGGGCACGAAGTTTGCAGCGTTGCGCGTCCCACATGCGCCGGCCGCGGCCGGAAGGGGGCGTAGATGGATGTAAGCGATATCGCAAAGCTGCTCGGCCTGGCCGCAGGCGGCGTCGGTCTGGCGGGCGCTGTCTCCTGGGCCAAGGCAAGCTTGCGCAGCGCCAAGACCAGCGAAAGCTCCGCCGCTGACGCCGACGCGCTCACCGCCGCGCTCGCCGAAAGCTATGAGCGCGTCGCACAATTCGAACACATCCTGTCGCGCGCCAATGATGAAAAGCGCGATTTGTGGCGCTTCTGGCCGGCCGCGCCGCCACGCGGGCTCAGCAAGCCGGAAGGCGAAGGCGCCCCGCGCATCGTCTCCTTCGTCAATCTCAAGGGCGGCGTCGGCAAGTCCACCCTCGCCGCCAATCTCGCCGCACATTTCGCGCTCGCCCGCGGCATGAAGGTCTTGCTGATGGACCTGGATTATCAGGGCTCCGTCTCCAACACCGTTCTGCCGGCTGTGCGCCGCGATGCGCCGACCACGAATATTCGCGAATGGTTCGCCGACGACCGCGACCCTGTCCGTATACTGGGTGAACTTGAAGACATCGGCGGCGCGCTGCCCGGCTCTGCGCTGGCGGCGTCGAGCTATGACCTCGCACCATTCGAGCAGCGTCTCTGGCTGCGCTGGATATTGGGCGAAACCGAGGACGACGTACGCTTCCGTCTGGCGCAGACTTTGTGGAGCGACCACGCTTTGCGCCGCTTCGATCTGGTGTTTCTCGACGTGCCGCCGCGCATGACCCTGACAGCGGTCAACGCGCTTTGTGCGAGCACGCACTTTATTGTGCCGACACTGCTCGACCGCACCTCGACGCAACCAATCGAGTTCATGCTGCGCCAGTTCCAGACGCTGTTCTGGGGGTTGGGCGGGGGTCCGCGCTGCGCCGGCGTCGTCGCAAATCTGACCAAGCTTGAGCCTTATCTGCTCGACGGCGAGGAAAGCCGCAGGCTCGAGATCGTGGAGACGCTGCGCCAATATGAATCGCGCGCCAAAATATTTGAGCGTCACGTCCCCCATCGCGAAGACATTGCGGAGTCCGCGGGCCTCGGCTTTGCTTATCATCGCAGCGAACGCGCGCGCGCAATCTTCGATCGTCTCGGCGATGAAATCGCGGAGGCCTTGTTCGGCGCCGAGGGCGCGCGCGTCGCGTCGGACGCGCCACACGACGCCGACAACGCCGCGACGCGGCACTGAAGCGGGAGCGGCGGGCATGTCTCACACCGATCCGGCGGAACTGACGCTCGACCAGCTCGACGCAGCCCTTGCGCGCATCGAGGCGGCCTGGCGCGCGCGGCCCGGACGCGAACCCGCCGCAGCGCTCGCCAAGTTTCGCCGCGCCTTATCGGCGCATCACGGACAATCTCTTGCGGCTTATCTCGAAGCCCGCGCTCAGCGTGCGGCGCCGGCGAGCGAGCCGCGCAAGCTTTACCGTCAGGTGGTCAGCGAATACGCCGCACAGCTCGAACAGGCCGGGCGCGTCAAGTCGAGCTTCGAGCATGTGCTCGAGCGGCTGCGCAATGACCGCCGTGTACGGAAACTAGAGCTCGACGCCATCGCCGACGCCTATGCCGGCAAAGCTGCGCGACGCTCCAAACAAGCCGGTTTCGAGGACATCGAAGCCGCCTTCTTCGAACGCGCCTTGCGTGCGCATAACGCAAAGATCGCCGGCGACACGACGCCCTGGTAGGCGCCGCGCGTCAGATGTCCAGATCCGCATAAAGCGCCGTGAAGGCCAGCGAGTCGAACAAAGCGTGCGCAAGCACGAGCGGCCAGATATTGCGCTTATAAAGAAGATAGAGCGCGCCCAAAGCCGCGCCGATGGCGCCGGTCACGACCCAGCCGCGCACGCCCTGATAATAGAAATGTCCGTAACCGAATATTAGTGCGGCGCACAGAACGGCGGCGACCCCGCTGACGACGCCCGCACCCGTTCCGAACAGCGCGCGGAATCGCGTGATCAAGAAGCCGCGAAAGAACGCCTCCTCAAACACGCCGCCGCTGATCCAGGCGATTGCGATCCATAAGAGGAACACCGGCAGATTGCCCGGTATGTCGCCCCAGCGTTCGGTCACGCCGGCGGAGGGTTCGTCGAGCTGCCAGAACCCCAACGCTTCGCCCGCAAAGCTCAGCGGAATGCCGGCCGCGACTATGGCGCACATGGCCAACACGACCTGGGGCGCCAGCCACAACCAGGCGCGGCGCGTGCGAAGCGCTCTAAAACCGATCCAGGACCAGGTCTCGCCGCGCACGCGCATATAGATTGTCAGCAGCGCCAAGGTCAGCCCCAGCGTCACCGGTCCGGCGAAGCGCCAGATGACCTGATCGCCGATCAGCTTCGAGCCGATAAGCACGGGAATGAAGATCAACAGCGCGATGAATGCGCTGAGACGGCTGGGCGCGCCTGAGGACGTCATGGGTTCCGCTCGCTGTCGCTCCGGCGAAGCGCCGGAAAGGAGCGGTCATGCTGTCGCAAGGCCAATCTTGAAGATTGAACGATCGAGTGTGCGGTTCACGACAGCGATTTGCGCCACTGTCCGGGCGTGCGGCCATAAGTACGTTTGAAATTTCTGATGAAATGTCCCTGATCGGCGAACCCCGCCGCCAGTGCAGCGTCCGCCGCCGGCGCGCCCGCGTTGAGCAATGCGCTCGCCCGCTCCAACCGGCGCATGATCAGATAGCGATACGGGCTCGTGCCGAAACAGCGCTTGAAGGCGCGCGACAAAGACCATTTGCAACAGCCCGCAGCACGCGACAGCGCGTCCAGGGTGACGGTCTCATCCAAATGATCGTGAATGAAGGCGCGCGCAAGGTCGGCGCCCCGGTAATCAGTAGGCGACACATTAGTCTTGGCGTCGGCTCCGGCGGCGATCTGCAAAGCGGCTGCGAGCTCAACCAGCGCGCCGTCATATTCGAGCGGGTCGAGTTCTTCCTCGAAACAGGCGAAAAAGGCGGCGACCGCGCGGCGCAGGCGACGATTGTTAGAAACGCCGCCTTTGATGAAGGGCAGCGCCGCGCCGCCATAGACGGCTTGAAGCGCAGCGGGCTCTATGAAAACGCCGCGATAGCGAAAGCCTTCATCCGTGCCGGCCGCTCCGTCATGAAGTTCATCTGGATACAGAACGACCACTTCGCCCGGCGTCGCGGCTTGCGCGCCGCCGCGATAGGCGAAGCGCTGCACCCCGCTGACCGGCAGAGCGAAGGCATAGGTGTCATGCCGATGAGGCGAATAGGCCGCGCCTTCGAAAAATGCGTCGATGCGCAGCAAAGCGCCCGGCGCTTGCGCGACCCTGTCACTGGAATATGCGCTCATCCGCCCGCCCTCAGCGTTCAGCCCTCCACATGGGATGCATCAGGCGGTGTATTCGGATGCGCGGCTCAGCGGCTCAGCCCGGGCGGTCGCAAATATCGACGTCGTAATTGTCCCAGCCCTCGCCTTCGGGCGAGAAACACATTGTCGTCGGCGCGCCATTGCCGCCAGCGGTGAGCGTGAAGCGGAAATCACAGAGATAACGATCGCCGCCGGAGCGCTGACAAACGAGGTCGGTCACCTCGGCGACATAGTCTTCGTTCATCGCGTCATTGACGACATCACGGACTTGCTCCGCCGTCGGACCGCCGGGATCGGACACGGCCGTGTCTTCGCCGCCGCCGCAGGCGGCCAGCCCCAGCGCAGCGCCGCTCACAGCCACAGCAAGTCTCAACGCCAAATTGGATTTCATCGCAGCCGCCTCCCGCCGTGCAAAGAACGCGCAGCCTAACGCGCAAAGGCGCGCCTGGCCAAGTTGGCGGGACAGCGCGCGCTCAGAGCGCTTCGGCGCCCGAAATGATCTCGATGAGCTCTTTGGTGATGTTCGCCTGACGCTTGCGGTTATATTCCAGCGTCAGCCTATTGATCATATCGCCGGCATTGCGCGTGGCGTTGTCCATCGCCGTCATCGAGGCGCCCTGCTCGCCGGCGACGTTCTGCAACAGCGCGTTGAACACTTGCGAAGTCAGATTGCGCGGCAGGAGCGCTGCGAGGATTTCCTCCTCGTTGGGCTCATATTCATAGGCCGCGCCCTTGAGGTCCGGCCCCTTCGCCTCGGGGTCGATGGAGGCGGCGGCCGGCAGCAGCGTCTGCACGGTCGGGACCTGGCTGATGACGTTGCGGAATTCCGAATAGATCAGCTTGACGATGTCGACTTCGCCGCCCTCGAACATGGCGCGCGCGCGCTCGGCGATTTCGGACGCTTCGTGCGACGTGATCTGGCGGACCTCGCGGAACGACACCACGTCGATGATGCGGTCCTTGTACAGCGTTTTGAGCTGGTCATAGCCCTTGCGGCCAACGCAGAGGATTTTGACCGTCTTGCCGTCGCGCTCGAGCCTGACGATTTCCTCGCGCGCCTTGCGCACGATATTGGTGTTGAACGCGCCGCACAGACCGCGATCGGCCGTGGCCACGATCAAGAGCTGGACATCGTCCTTGCCCGAACCGACGAGCAGTTTCGGGGCGCCCGGATTATCCGCCATCGACGCAGACAAATTTGCGACCACTGCGGCGATGCGCTGCGCATAAGGCCGGGCGGCCTCGGCGGCCTCCTGGGCTTTGCGCAGTTTCGCCGCCGCGACCATTTGCTTGGCCTTGGTGATCTTCTGCGTCGACTTCACCGAGTCGATGCGATTGCGGAATTCCTTAAGGCTGGGCATCGCTCAAACCGGCTCAGGCGAACTTCTTGGTGAAGTCTTCGACGGCGTCTTTGAGCGCGCGCTCAACCGAGTCGTCCTTGTTATCGCCCTTGCCCGAGACCAGCGCTTTCTTGTCACGGATCATGTCGAGGACGTTTTTGCGCTCGGTGTTGAGGAAGCGCAGAAGCTCTTCTTCGTAGCGGCGCACGTCTTCGAGCGGGATGGCGTCGATATAGCCGCGCGTGCCGGCGAAGATCACGGCGACCTGTTCTTCGGTGCGCAGCGGCGAATACTGGTCCTGCTTCAGGAGCTCGGTCAGACGGTCGCCGCGCGCGAGCATGCGCTGGGTCGCAACATCGAGGTCGGAGCCGAATTTCGCGAAGGCGGCCATCTCGCGATACTGGGCGAGCTCGCCCTTCATCTTGGCCGCGACTTCCTTCATCGCCTTGATCTGGGCCGCACCGCCCACGCGCGAGACCGACAGGCCCACATTCACGGCCGGACGGATGCCCTGGAAGAACAAATCCGTCTCCAGGAAGATCTGACCGTCGGTGATCGAGATGACATTGGTCGGAATATAGGCCGAGACGTCATTGGCCTGGGTTTCAATGATCGGCAGCGCCGTCAGCGAGCCGAGGCCGTTATCCTCGTTCAGCTTGGCGGCGCGCTCGAGAAGGCGCGAGTGCAGATAGAAGACGTCGCCCGGATAGGCTTCGCGGCCCGGCGGACGGCGCAGAAGCAGCGACATCTGACGGTAGGCGACGGCCTGCTTGGAGAGGTCGTCATAAATGATGAGCGCATGCTTGCCGTTGTCGCGGAACCATTCGCCCATGGCGCAGGCCGCGAACGGAGCCAGGAACTGCAAGGGCGCAGGCTCGGACGCGGTCGCCGAGACGACGATGGTGTATTCCAGCGCGCCGGCTTCTTCGAGCGTCTTGACGATCTGGGCGACCGTGGAGCGCTTCTGGCCGATGGCGACATAGACGCAGAAGAGCTTCTGGCTCTCGTCGTCGCCGTCATTAAGCGGCTTCTGGTTGAGAATGGTGTCGATGCAGACGGCCGTCTTGCCGGTCTGGCGGTCGCCGATGACGAGCTCGCGCTGGCCGCGGCCGATGGGGATCATCGCGTCGATGGCCTTAATGCCGGTCGACATCGGTTCGTGCACCGATTTACGCGGGATGATGCCCGGCGCCTTGACGTCCGCGCGGCGGCGCTCGGCGATGTCGGTCAGAGGGCCCTTGCCGTCGATCGGCTCGCCCAGCGGGTTGACCACGCGGCCCAGAAGGCCGGGGCCGACGGGCACGTCCACGATTTCGCCGAGGCGCTTGACCGTGTCGCCTTCCTTGATGCCCCGGTCTTCGCCGAAAATAACGACGCCGACATTATCGCGCTCAAGGTTCAGCGCCATGCCTTTGACGCCGCCGGGAAACTCGACCATCTCGCCGGCGCGGACATTGTCCAGCCCGTGCACGCGCGCGATGCCGTCGCCGACGGCGAGCACGCGGCCGACATCGGCGACCTGCGCTTCAGCGCCGAAATTCTTGATCTGGTCCTTGAGGATTGCGGAAATTTCCGCGGCGCCGACCTGCATGGCTTCAGGCCCCTTTCATTACAGATTTGATCCCGTCCAGCTTGGTGCGGAGGGATGAGTCGAACATGCGCGAGCCCACCTTCACGATGAGACCGCCGAGCAATTCCGGCTGCACCGTCGCGCGCACCTCGACATCCTTGCCGACGGCCTTTTTCAGGGCCGCGGCGATGCCGGATTTCTGGGCGTCGGTGAGTTCCTGGGGCGCTGCGACCTCGGCGACCGTTACGCCGCGATGCGCGTCCACCTTATCCTGAAAGGCCGCAATGATGTTAGGCAGAGCCCGCGCGCGGCCATTGCCGCTGACCACGCCCAGAAAGCGGGTGGTGAGCGGAGAAAATTTCGCTTTGCCGGCCAGCGTCGTCAGCGCGTTCTGCTTGTCGTCGCGGGAAAAGCCCGGATTGGCGATCAACCCGCTCAAATCCTCGCTGTCGGCCAGCATCGCGCGCAGCTCGGTCATGTCCGAAGCCGCGGCGTCGATCGCCTTTTCTTCGAGCGCGAGGTCGAAGAAGGCGGCGGCGTAGCGTTCAGCCGCTTCTGTTTGAGAGTGTGCGCCAGCCAATTGCCCAGCCCGTGAGGTGCGCTTGCGTTACGAAGCGGGAAAGTTTCAAGTTTCGAGGGATGGAAACCTCGCGCAGACGCGCGCACTGCGCCCCTGCGTCCGGCCCCTCGCGCGAACGGAGCGTCTGATAGCAGCTAGATTCTTGACCGACAAGCGCTGCATCCGCGAAGGCCGATTTACGAGCGATTTTGGGCTCCTGACGCCTGTGCGCGCCCGCCATGCCTGCAACTGCGAAGGCTGGTGATTCGCTGGCTTTCGCGGGACGCGCCCCGCCTTCAAAAAACCGCGCTCCCGGCCTAGCACGATTTCCAGGCTTGGGCCTGCCTGCGAGGGCGCATTCAGGGGTTGCAACCTATGGTGATGAAGAGATTGGTCGCCGTCGCGACTGCGCTTACAGCGTCTTTGACCGCCTGGACTGCCGCATCGGCGCAAGACGTCCATCCCAGCGATTACGCGCCGGGCGCATCGTTTGAGATTGTAGCGTCACATTCCGGGCGCTGCGTCGATGTCTCCGGCGTCTCTTACGAGCCCGGCGCCGCGGTCCATCAATGGGGCTGTCACGGCGGCGACAATCAGGCCTGGCTTTTCGAACATCTCGGCCATGGCGAATACGCCATTTCAGCGCGCCATTCCGGCCTGTGCCTCGACGTCACCGGCAGCGGAACCGAGAACGGCACGCCGATCATTCAATGGTCGTGTCACGAAGGCGCCAATCAGCGCTGGCGGCTGCAGGCCCTGCCCGGCGGCTATAATCTCGTCTCGGTTCA
>JAUIEH010000589.1 GCA_030428405.1 Alphaproteobacteria bacterium | reverse complement strand
TCGCCCGTCTCCTCTGGCTCCTCAAGGCCGAGCGCGGCCGCGCCGAGCACTTCGATGCCTTTCGGCTCCAAGAGTTCTGCGATCTCGCGCACCTTGCCGGCATTGTGGCTGGCGATCACGAGCGTCGGCAGCGCGGCGGCGTCTTGCGTTGGTGCGGTCATGCCGGTGATCTCCTAGCTTGATGCATTTATCGAATTTCGATAAATTCGAGCTTGTGGTTACGTGCAACGTCAAGTATCGACGAAAAATCGGTCTGTCAGGAGCATGCGCTTGAAAGCTTTAGGGCGCGGGTCCGTCGCAGCGTTCGTGCGCGGGCTCTTGGAAGTCATCAGGATCATGCTGTTCATCGCCGCGGGGCTTCTCGGAGTTCTCGCGATTGTCGGCCTGTATGTCTATGTCTCCGGAGATTTGTCGCCATTTCCCGGCGTCACCATCGACGAGCTAGACCCCTGGTATGCGACGTTGACGGGCTTCTTCGTGGCGTCGGTGGGCGTGGCCGCGATGATGATCGTCGTCGATCGTCTGCGCCGCGTGTTTGCAACCCTGGCGGCGGGCGATCCGTTTGTTCCGGAAAACGCAGATCATTTGCGCGTCATATGGATCACGATCGCGGTGCTTGAGCTTTTGCGCACCGTCGCCTCTTTCGTCGCCGGGTTTTTAATCCGCGTATTTGACGGCGCTTCGGATGGGCTTAGCGTTAGATTCAATGTCGAGTTCTCGGTCTGGTTCGCAGTGCTCGTCATCTTCGTGCTCGCCGAAGTGTTCCGGGAGGGAGCCCGGATGCGCCAAGAACAACAACTGACCATTTAGGGCCGCATGCCGATCCGCGTCACACTCGACCGAGTTCTTCTCGACCGCCGCATGTCTCTGACGGAGCTGTGCGACCGCGTCGGCATCACGCTGGCCAATCTCTCCATTCTCAAGACGGGCAAAGCCAAGGCCGTGCGCTTCTCAACGCTGGAAGCGCTGTGCCGCGAGCTGAACTGTCAGCCCTCCGACCTTCTGCAATATGAGGAAGGCGAGGAAGAAGGCGACGTGCCCGACATGCCCGAAGCGCCCGACGAGCCGACCAGTCGCGACGCCGCCGAATAGGCGCGCGGCTTCAACCCCCGACCAAACGAAATACGCCCGGTCCTCGCGAGGAAGACCGGGCGCTTCGATGTCAGCGATTTCAATCGAAAGTCAGGCCGAGCGAGAGGCGTTTGCAGCGCTTTCCTGATGGGCGGCAAGTTCGGCGCAGCCCTTTTGCGCCAGCCTCAAAAGTTCTGCGAACTGATCGGAGGAAAACGCGCGATCTTCCGCCGTCGCCTGAACTTCGACGAGACCGCCGGAGCGGGTGATGACGAAATTGGCGTCGGCCTGGGCGCGCGAGTCTTCGCCATATTCGAGATCGAGCCGGGCCTCGCCGTCGACGACGCCGCACGAAATCGCTGCGGTCTGATCAACGATCGGATCGGTCTTGAGGACACCCTCTTCCATCAGCCAGGCCGTGGCGCGTTTCAGCGCCACCCATGCGCCGGTGATCGAGGCGGTGCGCGTGCCGCCATCGGCCTGAAGCACGTCGCAATCGATCGAAATCTGGCGCTCGCCGAGCGCTTCGAGGTCGACGCAGGCGCGCATGGCTCGGCCGATCAGACGCT
>JAUIEH010000089.1 GCA_030428405.1 Alphaproteobacteria bacterium | reverse complement strand
GCGCAGCGCCGCCATTCTCGCGATCTCATCCGAGGATCATTATCTGCGCGTCCACACCGAGCGCGGCGATGAATTGATCCTGATGCGGCTGGCCGATGCGCTCGCCGCCCTCGACGGCGCCGACGGTTTGCAGGTCCACAGATCCTGGTGGGTCGCGCGAGACGCCATCGCGGAAGTCGAACGCGCAGACGGCAAGATCGCGCTCAAGCTCAGCAATGGCGTTTCAGCGCCTGTCAGCCGCTCTTACGCGCCGCGCCTGCGCGAGGCGGGGTGGCTTTCATGAAGCGAAAGCATCTGCTTTCCGACTAAGTCCCGCGGGCGCGCCACTCCGCGGCGCTCTGGCCCCAGACATCGATCACCACATCGCCGCCGGCGAGGCTTTTCAGCGGCAAGGTCTCGCCATGTCTGATAATCCGTGAGCCAATCTTTTCGGCGACGCGCTGCGATTTCGTGTTGGTGGGCGCTATGACATGGATGACGTCGCTCCAGCCAAGTTCGTCGAACGCCCAGTTGATCGTGGCTTCCGCCGCCTCGCCGGCATAGCCGCGTCCCCAATAAGGCCGTCCGATCAGCCAGCCGACTTCCGTGCCCGGCCAATCATGCGGACGCCAAGGCCCGACCCGGCCGACAAATGCGCCAGTCGCTTTTTCTTCGACGGCGAAAAAGCCGAAGCCGCGGATCGTCCAATGGCCCATCAGCATCGCCAGGCTGCGCCAAGCCTCCCAGGGCTTGAGCGGCGGCGATTCAATCGTGCGCATGGTTTCCGCGTCGGACGCGATTTCAGCCCAGGCCTCGAAATCGCGATCGACGTCCAGCCCGCGTATGATCAGGCGTTCGGTCTCAAATCTGGGTGCATCAATGCTCATGCGGGCGACGCCAGCACGGCGCGCCCGCATGGTCAATCAGCAAAGCGGTCCTAAGACGGATTATTCGTCGAGCGACGCAATGACGTCGTCGACATCCACGCGGTCGACATAGCCGCGGGCCTCGCCAAGCGTTGCCTCGTTGAAGAACACCGCCTCGACCTCGCCGCTCGCATTGAGCACGTAAGTCGTCGGATATGGCAGGCCGTAATTGCGCGAGCCTTCCTCAAACGCGGGATCGAGCTGGTTCCAGGCGGCGATGATCTCGGAGTCGGGATCGGACAAGAGCGAAAAGCGGATGTCGCGGCGCGCGGCGAATGCGGCCGTTTCCGCAACGGTGTCCGTGGTCACCATCGCAACGCCGTAACCGCGCTCCAGAAAGTCGTCCATGCGCTCGTTCAAATGTATCGCCTGCGCCTGACAATATGGGCACCAGTCAACGGACCGCGCGAAGTAAAGCACCAGGCCGGACGCACCGACGAGTTCGCTGAAACTGCGGTCGCGACCGAGCTGATCTTGCGCTTCCAGCCCGTCGGGACGCAGATCGCCGACCGCGACGCCGATGAGAGGCGCCTCAGCAGTCACATGCTGGGAGGAAGCAGAGCCGACGCCGGCGAGCAGAGTCTCAACTTCGCTCGCCTCTTCCTGTGCGCCGGCGGGCGGATCCATATGCAGCAGCATGGCAGTCATCACCGCGGAGGCGGCGAAGATGCCGACAAAGCTCAAAGCGATATTCGTTGAATTCGCCATGTTGCGAAAACACCCTCGTTTTGTTTTTAGGATCAAACGCTTGGAACTACGCGTTCGCCCCACCCGCCATGTTGCGGTGCAATATAGTAAACATTGCGCAGAAATAAACCCTTAGCTGCAGCCGCTCACGCGCCTTTGATCTGCGCACGAGCGATATTCGACGCCTGCACGCCGAGTCTGCTTGCCAGTCCGCGCCAAGCGCAGGAAAACAGCGCGTATGGTCGAAACGCTGCTTCGAAATAATCTCGCCTGGGCGGAGCGCAAGCGCGCGCAGGACCCCGAATTTTTCTCGCGCCTCGCCGCTCAACAGACGCCGCGCTATCTCTGGATCGGCTGCGCCGACAGCCGCGTGCCAGCCAATGAGATTATCGGGCTCGATCCCGGCGAGGTCTTCGTTCACCGCAATATCGCCAATCTGTGTCCGCCGGCGGATTCAAATTTTCTGTCCGTCCTGCAATTCGCCACCGAGCAATTGAAAGTGCGCGACGTCCTCGTCACGGGCCATTATGGCTGCGGCGGCGTGCGCGCAGCGGTCGCCGGCGAGCGGCTCGGCCTGATCGATCATTGGCTGCAGCCGATCCGCGACGTCTATGACGAACATGTCTGCGACCTGAAGGCCATCGCAGACGAGGTCGCGCGCGAGGACCGGCTGTGCGAGCTCAACGTGCTCGCCCAGGTGCGTGCGGTCGCACAAAACCCCTTCGTGCACGAGGCCTGGCGGCGCGGCCAGGAGCTAGAGGTTCATGGCCTGATTTATTCCGTACGCGACGGTATCTTAAACCATCTCGACGTCAGCGTGTCGGGCTTCGATGATCTGAAAAAACTGTTTCCCGACAGGCCATCCGCGCTGATCGGCGCGAGCGTCTGAGCGCTCGCGCCGCAGCGTCGGTCGCTGTCAGCGGCTTACGATGAGGGTCACCGAGCCATCCGAAGTGCGAGCTTCGATGCGTGCGCCGCCGCCATTAACGACGCCTTCCACGCGGTCGCGGCCAAGCTCGCCGCCAATCGTGATTTCGCCGTCAACGCGCACGCGGTCGCCGCGCAGGGCGACATTCGCGCCAGCGCCTTCCGGCAGTCCGATGACGATATTGCCGTCGGAAGCCGACGCCGTCACATCGCCGGAGGCGCGCGCCACGTCGATATCGCCGTCTGAGGTCTGAAGCCGGGCGCTCGCAATATCCAGCGTCGCGATATTGAGCGAGCCGTCGGACGTGCGTGCAAACAGGGCCGGACCAACCGCGCGCGCGATCATGATGTCGCCGTCCGAGGTGCGCACTTCGCCCTCGCCGTCGAGCAGGTCGATATTGATGTCGCCATCGGATGTGCGCGCCGTGATGGCTTCGCCTTCCAGCGTCTCGAGGCTGATATCGCCATCCGAGGTGGTCACGCTGACTTGCGCGCCATTGAGATGTTCAGCGGCGACGTCGCCATCCGAGGTCGCGATCGACAAATCGCCGCCCGTCAGAGCGCCCGCGCTGACATCGCCGTCAGAGGTGCGCAGCGAAATCTCGCCATTCATGCTGTCGAATGCGATGTCGCCGTCCGACGTGCGGACATTGGCGTCGAACTCAGCGGGGGCGCTGATCCGGACCAGAATGTCCGGGCTTCTGAAATTGCCCCAGTCCCAGGAAATGTGGTTGCGCCGCTCGGTTGCGACCCGCACGACGCCGCCGCTCTGTTCGACCGTGAAGTTCTGGCGCTCGTAATAGTCGTGCGCGCGCTCGTTCAGGCTGCGCGCATATAAGATCACCTCGACATGCACTTCGTCGGTGTCGCTTGTCGTCACTTCGACATCGGCGTCGCCGACATCGACGGCCAGCATTTCGCCGTTCGAGACGGAGAAGCGCTCATCGATCATGGTTTCACGCTCGCCGCGCCGGTGATCATCCTGAGCGGAGGCGGAGGCCGCGAGCGCTGCTGCGCCGACGAGCACAGTGGCGAGCAAAGCGGGGCGAAGGCGGAAACGAACTTGGTCAGCGAACATGAGAAATCCTTTCGGCGCGAGCATGATGCGTCCGTCTGGTTCTGTGATGCGCGCGGGCTTGTTTTTGGATGCGCGAGCGGACGCTGCAGACATCCAAACGCAAGCGCTTGATCTTTGGTAGTTAATTCGCCGTCACGTTAGGCGTTCAGCGGCGCGGATAGCGCAAAGCGGCGGCCAGCTCGACCGGCGACGGCAGACCTTCGGCCAGTTTGCGCATGCGCGCCTTGGCCTTTTCAAACTGCATGACGTTTTCGATGCGTCGGTCGAGGAAGCGCCACGGCGCGTCATCCTCCGGACCGTCGGCGGACACCCAGACGGACAGGACGCCCGTCACCACGCCGGTAAGAATGGCGCGCTTTGAATAGAAATTGCCGTCGGTCGAAGGATCGCCCAGCGCGCGCCATATCCGATCGCTCGCGCGCCACATCATATGCGCGCCGCGCGCGGCCGCGTCCGGCAGAGCCAGGCGCGCAGCCGCCCGGCGCGCCGCTTCCCGGTTTTCTTCGCCAATGGCTTCGATGCGCGCGCGTACGCCGACGCTTACCTTTTCGCGCACTCGCATGGCGTCGAGCTGCAGCGACTGCATCGCAGCGTTCATCGCCTCATCACAGCGCAAGGCCCAGAAATCCAGAAGATCGACGGGTCCAGAAATCGAAGCGAGCGAAGCCGAGCCTTCCGGCAGGCCCGCATCTGCTTCAGCGGCGGACATCATGGCGCCGGTCCAGCCGTCAAACGCGGCGCGCTCAAGGGCTGCGTCCAAGAGCCGGTCTCGCAAGTCATCCAGCTTTTCGCCGCTCGCCTGCCTCACGTCTTTCTCCTCGCTGAACGATATGGACACTTTAGCGTGGTTTTGTTAGATCGCGCGGTCTCAATGCGGCGGCCAATCCGCGCGCACCCCCTTTTGCGTGCGCCGGATAAACAGGAGGAAGTGTCATCGTTCAGATCTACGTTCGCGACAACAATGTCGACCAAGCCTTGAAAGCGCTCAAAAAGAAGATGCAGCGCGAAGGCACGTTCCGGGAAATGAAGCGCCGGAATCACTACGAAAAGCCGTCGGAAAAGCGCGCGCGTCAACGCGCCGAAGCGATCCGGCGCGCCCGCAAGCTGGCGCGTAAGCGCGCCCAGCGCGAAGGCATCATTCCGAAGAAATAAGCTCGCCGCATTACGCTGCCGTCATTCGGCGCGCATTGAGCGACGTGATCGAAACGCGACTTGGATGGAGGGACCTCCGCTTCATCCGGTCGCGTTTTGCGTTTCAGGGCGGGTTACGCCGAGATCGCGCTCAGCCAGCCGGCCGACGCCAAAGCGCCTTGATCGACGAACCGAGCCGGCCGACGCCGAGCCGGCCCACGACGCCGGCGCGGAAGACATGGCCCGCCGCCCACAACACAAAGCCCGTCGTGGCGATCAATAAGACGGCTGTGCCGACAACTTCATAGAGCGGCGGATCGGCGGGAAGTCTCAGCATCATGAGGAACGGCGTATAAAGCGGAATCCATGAGATGACCGCCAGCACGCTCGAATCCGGATCGCGCATCGCCACCGGCATCACGAACATCGGCACGAGCAGCAAGACGATGATGGGGCTCATCAGGGTCTGCGCTTCCTGATTGGTTTCGCAGAGACTGCCGATGGCGGCGAATATCGCGCCGTAAAGAATATATCCGGCCACGAAGTAAGCCGCGAACGGGATCAAGAGCCCCGGGTCCGCCAGCGCCTGAAACACGGCCGCCGGCACGCCGCCGCCATTGCCTGCTGCGAACAATAAGAGCCCGCCGCCCGCAAACGCCCAGGCCGCCATGAGGGTGAAGCTGACCGCCGCCACGCCCAACAGCTTGCCGAACAGGATCTCGTGCAGGCGCGCGCTTGCGAGCAGCATGTCCAGAATCTTGTTCGACTTCTCCTCGATCGTGCTGGTGAGGAGCATGTTCACGACCGAGAAAATAACCAGCCAGAGCGAAATGCCCAGTCCGAAACCGACCGCATAAGGCAAACGGTCGGCGAGCGTGACCTGCGCCGAGACGCCTTCGCGTTCCGGTGTCAGTTCATTGATGCGGGGCGATAATTGCTCAAGCTCGATGAGCGCGTCCGGGGCGACGCCGGCGCCGGACAAGGCTTCGCGGCGCATGAAATTGCGCGCCGCCCCGCCAATCAGCGTCCGGAATTCGTTCTGCGCGAAAGCGAGATTCGTGCTCCACAAATCCGCTTCCACCACGCCGTCGGCGTTGCGGCGCAGAACCGCTGCGGCGTCGAGCGGCTGGGGACCGCCGGGCGCCGCAGTAAGACGCTCGCCCATCAAATATGGCCGCAACGCTTCGGCGTCCTCTTCCGGAGACGGAACGAGCACGATCTTGGGCGCCTCGATCGGCATGACCTGAAAAGCGGCGTCGACGTTTTCACCGGCGGCGTCCAGGCCCGCGCGCAAAGCCGCGCGTGGCGCGCCGGGCGTGGCGTCGAACGCGCGCAGGGCGACGTCCTGGGCGTCCTCATCGGCGCGCGTGCGCAGATATGAACTCAGCACACGGCGCGCCGAGGCGCGGGCGCGCGCCTCAAGCTCATCCGCAACAGCCTCATAGAGCGCAGGCTCCTCAGCGATCACGGTGACATGGCGCACGGGGCTGGCGCGTTCCAAAAGCGTCGGCGCGATGACGCCCGCGGCCACGAAGAGCGGCGCGATGGATAGCGATATCCAAAAGCCCCAGGTCGCGACGTAAGACAGATATTCGCGACGCGCGATGAGATAGGTGCGCGAAATCATGGCGCATCCTCCTCGGCATGCGCTTCACCGACCATGACGACGAAGGCGTCGTGAAGATGCGGGCGCACAGGTTCGAAGAGACGCAAGGGCGCGCCCGAGGCGACGCAGGCGTGCAGCACCTCCTGCGCGCCGGCGCCGTTTTCTAGTGTGGCGCGCCAACGTTCCGTCTCCGGAGCATCACTCGCCTCGCGCTCGAATGTCGCGCTGACGCCTTCGAGCTTGGACGGCAGATCTACGCCCGCGTCGCTTTCCAGCACGATCTGGCGCGGCACGCGGGCGAGCGCTTCGGCAACGCCGCCGTCGAATATCTTGCGGCCGCGCGCAATCAGCACGATGCGATCGCATAACCGCTCGGCGTGCTCCATCACATGGGTGGAGAACAACACGGTGGCGCCTGCATCGCGCAGACCGCGCACCAGCGCTTCCAGTTCTTTCTGATTGACCGGATCCAGCCCCGAAAACGGCTCGTCGAGAATGACGAATTCCGGCTCGTGAACGATGGCGGCGAGGATCTGGACCTTTTGCGCCATGCCTTTGGAGAGCATCCGGATCTTTTTTTTCGCCGCTTCACCGAGGCCGTTTTCCTCAAGCAGCCGACGCGCGCGCGCCAGCGCCTCGCGATGGCTAAGGCCTTTGAGCCTGCCGAAGAAAGCGATCACCGCTTCCGGCGTCATTTTGCGGTAAAGCCCGCGCTCTTCCGGCAGAAAGCCGATGCGCTCCCGAGCGGCCGGCGACAGCGGTTCGCCGAAAAGCCTGATCTCGCCGTCATCAGCTTCGGCGATGTCGAGCATCATCCGCAGGGTCGTGGTCTTGCCCGCGCCATTGGGTCCGAGAAAACCGCAAATCGCACCGCGCTCAACGGTGAAGCTGAGGTCGCGCACGGCGGGCTGTCCCGCGTAGCTCTTGGAGACATGGGACAATTCGAGCACGGGCTCGGATTGCGACTGCTCGACCGTCATGGGCGCCTGCTCGTTCATGCTCGTGCGATCAGTGCGTGAGCCGGGCCTTTCGATCAAGCGCCGTGCTGCGCTTGCGTTGAATCATCTCTGAAAACCGGGCCCAGACCCAGGCGGGGGCGAATGAACCGCATGGACCGCGCGCGCGTAGACAGAGCTAACAGCCACAGTCCCAAGTCTGGAGACGCCGCCATGCAGCTTGTCATCGCGTTCATTTCCGCCAGCGTCGTGTTTCTGGCGATAGACGCGGTCTGGCTGGGCGTCATCGCCAAGGACCTCTACAGGCGCAATCTCGGCGCGCTCCTGGCCGATCAGCCCAATTTCATCGCCGCGGCCGCCTTCTATGTGATTTTCATATTCGGTCTGGTCGCGCTCGCGATCGCGCCGGCTTTGCGCGATGGCGCCTGGACCGCCGCGCTCTGGCGCGGCGCGGTGTTCGGGCTTGCCGCCTATGCGACCTATGACCTGACCAATCTGGCCACCCTGCGCGGCTGGCCCGCCGCCATGAGCGTCATCGACATCGCTTGGGGAACGGCGCTCAGCGCGACGACGGCGGTTTGCGCCTATTTCGCTGCGCGCATGGCTGTCTCGGGCTAGGCCGGACCTCCTATCCCCCGTTTCATTTGAGCGCCTGCTTGCGCTGCGTTTGCGCTTGTGAAAGCCAGAATGCGCGCGCGAAAAGGCGCGCCGCAGGAAATGGGGAGAGCTCGATGAGCGACGCGATCGAACGTGCGCGCGCAGAATCGCGCCGGCTGCAGGATCAGCACGAACGCGCTCAATATGAAGTGTTGGAGCGGCTGTGGGACACTGAGCAAGCCTTGTCCAACCGGGTGCGGATATTCGCAGTCGGCGTTTTGGCGGTGAGCTGGGGTCTGTTGGTTCAGGAGACGGGATCGGATGCGAGCGGCGTGTTCGACCTGGCCATCGTGTTCATCGCCGCGTTGTTATCGATCGCTGCCTTGTTCTTCGACTTTTTGTACTTCCAATTCCGGCGCACGACGCTCGCGCACGCCGCCCGGCGCGGCACCCGCGCGCTGAACGGCTCAGGACCGATGGTGCCGTTTCTCAACGCCGCCGGCACACTGCGCGCGATCTTTTTCTTTTCCGCGATCGGCGCGCTGGTCTACGCCGCCGTCTCAGGTCTGGCGCCGGTGATTCTGGAAGGCGCGCCGCTCACCGAGTAAGCAAAGACTTACGTTGCACAGGCGGCGCAGAACGGCGCGGCAGGATCGAAGTCGAGCCGCTTGGGCTCGATCTCTTCGCCGCAAGTGACGCAATAGCCGTATTCGCCCTCCTCGAGGCGCACGAGCGCTGCGTTGAGGCGCTTGATCTCGCTGAGCCGTCTTG
>JAUIEH010000588.1 GCA_030428405.1 Alphaproteobacteria bacterium | reverse complement strand
CTCGACGGATTGCGCGGCAGCCCGATTTCCGGATTGGAGCGGAAATCGAAGCTCAGCGTGTCGATCATGTCGGTGAGCGCTTCGACGACGGCGCCGACCTCGCGCTGACGCGCGGCTGCGATGGCTTCTTCGAGGATTATCCGGTTTTTGCCGTATGAGTTGGACAGGCTCGGCTGCCAGGCGAGCCGCACGGCGAAAAGCTCCGCGAAGGTGGCCGCTGCGCGCATCTTGGCGAGATTGTCCTCAAGGGCGGCTTGAGGATGCACCGCCGCCATGACCAGCGCGCGCGCGAAATTCATCCAGCCGATCTTGAAGTTCGACAGAAAGAACAGGCTGTCGAGCCCGCGCTGAGGAAACTCCTCGGCGGCGCGGATGCGGGTATAGGCGTCCGCCATCGCGCTGAATTCATGATGCATGAAGTGGAAGCATGAGCGTCCGTCGCCCAGCCCCATGCGCGCGGCGTTGTTCTTGATCCAGTCGAACAGGTCCTGCTCGATCTTGGTCAGATCGCTCGACCGGCTCGGCTGGGTCGGCAGCTCGGCGTGACGCGCCTGCAGCCAGTGATGAATGAAGGTGACGTCGCCGCCGGGCCCGAAGCGCTGCAGATCGCGCATGGCGTTGGTCCAGGTCTCGAGCGCGCGTTGGCGATGGTCGAGATCGTCTATCTGCGCCTGGAGGTAGTTCTTCAGGAGCTGCGCTGCGCCGAGCTGCTGGCCGCGATCGTTGGTCGTCTCGAAGATGACGTATGCGTCGGCTTCTTTCTCGGCCTCGATTTTGGCGACGACGACATTGTCGAGCAGCCAGTCGCAAAAGCCCTTGAGCTGATCGTTGCGCAACTCGTCGGGAAACACCTCGGTTATGGTGTCATAGCGCTCGACCAGATTGCGCACGGAATCGGTGTCGAGCGCCTCGCGCACCGCCCGGTCGGGGTCTTCGTAAAGCGCGCGCATGACCTTCTGGCGCTCTTCGACATGCAGCGGAAAGGCGTAATCGCCGCCGTCATGCAGGATCAGCTGCGAGAGAATTTGCGCGCGGCGGCGGTCGAAGGCTTCGAACTGGTTTTTCAGCCAGACGAGCAGCAAGAGCAGCGTCGTCAAACGCTGCTGGCCGTCGATGATCTGGTGAAAGCCGTAATGGTTATGAGTGACGATGGCGCCGAGATAATATTCGCCCGACACCTCGGGAGATTTGCGTCGCTCAAACGCGGTCGCGAGATCGCGGACCAGCGTGGCGACGTGCTCATGCTCCCAAGTGTAGCCGCGCTGGAAGTCCCCCACCGCATAGTCGTCCCGAAATACCTGCCGGACGCTCTTCATCTGGCCCGAGATTCCGGCCACGCCCCTACTCCTTGAAAAACCTGTTGCCGTCGCGCCCCCGCGAAGCGAATGAGACTAGGCGCCGGACGCCTTTTTCGCGAGTCCCGGACGGGCTCAATTTTCGTCGCGGTCGACGCGCTGCGTGCGCGGCGCCACACTCTTCGCCGTGAAACCGCAGCCCGATACAGCAGCGCTTCCCCCGCGCCCGCATACAACGGCGGCCGTCACGCGCGGCGCTGCGCGCTGTCTTGGCGAACTCGGCTTCTCGGTCTTGCGGGAGTTCGATTTGCCGGATGGGCGGCGCGCGGATCTGGCGTGTCTGGGCG
>JAUIEH010000587.1 GCA_030428405.1 Alphaproteobacteria bacterium | reverse complement strand
GCCGCCACAAGCAGTGCGCGATCACCGCGCGTTCAGCTCAGGCGCAAGAGATGCATTCGCCCTTTGGCGCGGGTGCGCTAAGAAGGTGGGAAATGAAACCAGCGGAGCCGGTTCGGTCTTGAAACGCATACTTTTGATCATCGGCGGCGGCGTCGCCGCGTTTAAATCGCTTGAGCTTATTCGCGAGCTGAAGCGTCGCGGCGTCGCGAGCCGCTGCATCCTGACGCCGGCGGGCGCGGAATTCGTCACGCCGCTTTCGGTCGCCGCTTTGTCGGGCGAGAAGGTCTATGACGCCTTGTTCTCGCTGACCGACGAAACCGAGATGGGCCATATTGAGCTTTCGCGCTCGGCCGACCTGGTGGTCGTGGCGCCCGCGACCGCCGACCTGATGGCCAAGGCAGCCAACGGACTCGCCAACGATCTCGCCTCCACCACCCTGCTCGCGACCGATAAGCCCGTTTTGATGGCGCCGGCGATGAATGTGCGCATGTGGGAACATGCCGCCGTGCGCCGCAACCGCGCGCAGCTTGAAGCGGACGGCGTCATGTTTGTCGGACCCGATGAGGGCGAAATGGCGTGCGGCGAGTTCGGCTATGGCCGGATGTCGGAGCCCGCCGCCATCGCGGACGCTATCGAAGCCTGGTATGCGAGCCCGACAGCGCGGGAAACCGCGCCGCTCCGCGGCCGCAAGGCGATCGTCACCGCCGGGCCGACGCGCGAGCCGATCGATCCCGTGCGCTATCTCTCCAATCACTCCTCCGGCAAGCAGGGCTACGCCATCGCTTCGGCGCTGGCGCGTTACGGCGCTGAGACGACATTGGTGTCCGGTCCGACTGGGCTCGCCCCGCCCGCCGGGGTCGACTTTCGACCGGTGCAGAGCGCGCGCGACATGCTCAAAGCCTGCGAAGACGCTCTGCCGGCGGACATCTTTATAGGCGTCGCCGCCGTCGCTGATTGGCGGCCTGCGGAAACGGCCGACTGCAAGATCAAGAAGAACGGCGCAGAACCCGATCCGCTCTGCCTCGTTGAAAATCCCGACATCCTCAAAACATTCGGCCACAAGGCCAATTCACGGCCTGGACTGGTCATCGGCTTCGCGGCCGAAACCAACGACGTCGCCGCCAATGGGCGCAAGAAGCTTGCGTCCAAAAAAGCGGACTGGATCGTGGCCAATGACGTCTCTGGCGACGTCATGGGCGGCGACGAGAATCAAATCATCCTGCTGGATAAGTCGGGCGATGAGGTTTGGCCGCGCCTCTCCAAGAACGCCGTCGCCGACCGCCTCGCCCAGCGCATCGCAAGCCACCTCAATGCAGAAGCAGGAACGACGTGAACGCACCGAATGAAGCCGTTCTGAGCACCGAATTCGAAACGCCGGAAATCGCGGTCTTGCGCCTCGATCATTTCGGCGATCTGGAAGCGCCTGCTTACAAGACCGCCGGCGCGGCCGGCATGGATCTGCGCGCCGCCGTCGCGGAGGATGCGCCCGTGACGCTGGAGCCAGGCGCGCGCGGCCTTATTCCGACAGGGCTGGCGATCGCATTGCCTGACGGCTTTGAAGCGCAGATCCGACCGCGCTCCGGCCTTGCATTGAAACACGGCGTCACCTGCCTCAACACGCCGGGCACGATCGATGCGGATT
>JAUIEH010000586.1 GCA_030428405.1 Alphaproteobacteria bacterium | reverse complement strand
AATGACAAGCTGAAGCCTGGTTCATGAGCAGACGCATCCTGATCACGTCCGCATTGCCGTATATCAACGGCGTCAAGCATCTCGGCAATCTGGCCGGCTCGATGCTGCCGGCCGACGTGCATGCGCGCTTTCAAAGGCTGCGCGGCGCGGAGGTGCTCTATATCTGCGCGACCGACGAACATGGCACGCCGGCGGAGCTCGCTGCAGCGGACGCCGGCATGGACGTGCGCGCCTATTGTGATGCGCAATATGAGATCCAGAAGGCGGCCGGTGACGGCTTTGCGCTGTCCTTTGACTGGTTTGGCCGTTCGTCTACCCCGCCCAACCATCAGCTCACGCAGCATTTCGCCGAAAAGCTGGAAGAGGCCGGGCTTATCGAAGAACGCTCTTCGCGGCAGGTCTATTCAATCGATGACGGCCGCTTTTTGCCCGACCGCTATGTCGAGGGCATTTGTCCGCATTGCGAATTTGAGCGCGCGCGCGGCGATCAGTGCGATAATTGCGGTCGGTTGCTCGACCCCACGGATCTGAAAGAGCCCTATTCCAAGATTTCCGGCTCGCGCAATATCGAGGTGCGCGAGACCAGCCATTTGTTCCTGTTGCAGGAGAAGATGCAGGAACGCGTGCGCGCCTGGGTCGACGAGGCGAAAAACTGGCCGCCTTTGGCGCGCTCAATCGCGTATAAATGGCTCGAAGAAGGGCTCAAGGACCGCGCGATCACGCGCGATCTGTCCTGGGGCGTGCCGGTGGTGAAGGATGGCGCGCCCAGGCCGGGCTTTGAGAGCAAAGTCTTTTATGTCTGGTTCGACGCGCCGATCGAATATATCGGCGCAACCGTCGAATGCGCCGAAGCTCAGGGCAAGGAATGGGAGCGCTGGTGGCGTACGGACAAAGGCGCTGCCGACGTCGAATATGTCCAGTTCATGGGTAAGGACAATGTCGCGTTCCACACGGTGTCTTTCCCTATCACGATATTGGGGTCGGGCGAGCCCTGGAAGCTGGTCGACCGCCTCAAGGCGTTCAACTGGGTGACGTGGTATGGCGGCAAGTTCTCGACCTCGGAAAAGCGCGGCGTGTTCATGGATCAGGCGCTGAGCCTTCTGCCGGCGGATTATTGGCGCTGGCATCTGATCGCCAATGCGCCTGAAGGCTCCGACGCCGCCTTCACCTGGGAGCAGTTTCAGGCCGGCGTGAACGCCGATCTCGCCAACGTCCTCGGCAATTTCGTCAATCGCATCACCAAATTTGCAGCGGCGCGCTTCGAGGGCGTCGTTCCCGCCGGAGGCGAAGCGGGCGAGGCCGAAGCACGTCTGGCCCAACGCCTTGACGAGCGCCTTTCTGCGTTGACGGAATTTCATGAGACGATGGAGTTTCGCAAGGCGGCCACGGAAACCCGCGCCATCTGGGCGCTCGGCAATGAATATTTGCAGGAAGCCGCGCCCTGGACGGCGATCAAGACAGATCCGGACGCCGCCGCTGTGTCTGTGCGTACTGCGCTCAATCTGGCGCGGCTCTTCGCCATCATTTCTCATCCCATTATTCCGACTGCGGCCGATAAGATTTTGGAAGCGCTCGGCGAGCCTGCGATCGAGAACCTGGAGCGGGCATCGTTGCGCGATGCGCCGCTTTGGCCCGTCAATGCT
>JAUIEH010000585.1 GCA_030428405.1 Alphaproteobacteria bacterium | reverse complement strand
TCCGCCGGCGTTTCGGCTTCGACAAAGCGCATTTCGAGCTCCAGCGCGCTTTGCGGCGGGCGCTCGATTTGCGTGCGCAGGCGCGTGGTCTCATAGGGGCCGAGCTCGTCGACCTCCAGGCGCACCATGCGGCCGAGCACTTCATCGCCCTGCGCGTTTCTGAGGCTGACGCGCACCGTCGGCACGGGCTGCGCGCGTCCGGTGACATTGCGCACGGTCGAGGTGACGACGAGCACCTGTGCGCCATCCGAAAAGCTCTGCTCGCCGGCGACGTCTTCGAAAACCAGTCCGCCGATCACGGTCTCGAGCCCGACCATGGCGTAAGCGCTTGCGGTCTGTGGCCACATCTCGACGATGTCGACGCGAAAAGCGACCGCGCCGCCGATCAGACCCGCCGCAGCAACGCCCAATCCCGTCCACGCCACCGCCGCCATTTGCAGCCAGCTTTTCGGCCCGCCGCCCTCCGTGCGGCGTTTCGCCTTTGGCGCAGCACGCGCGGGCGCGGGAATGGCGGCGTCGGGATCGCTGATGTCGCCGATATCGTCATTGAGTTCGGACGGCGGCGCAGCGGCGGTTTCGGCGTCGGGCTTGGCGCGCCAGACATGGCTGCACGACGCGCAGCGCACCGCACGGCCTTTGGCGCCGAGATTGTTAGCGTCCGCGAAGTAGCGGGTGCCGCAGGATGGGCAGGTCAGTATCATGCGCTTAGAGAATCGCCCGCTTGCGCGTTAATGTGAGGTTGCCCATCACGGCTCCCTTGTCCAGACCTCGCCAGCCGCCTGTCCACGCCGGACCGGTCGTGCGGCTTGAGAATGTGGGCCTGCGCTATGGGCGCGGGCCTGAGATTCTGCGCGACATCGACGTCGCGCTGGCGCCGGGCTCGTTTCATTTTCTCACCGGCGCATCGGGGGCGGGAAAGACCTCGCTGCTCAAACTGCTCTACCTCGCACATCCGCCGAGTCGCGGACTTCTAACCCTGTTCGGCCAGGACGCCACGCTTGCTGCGCGCGACGACAAGGTCGAAATGCGCCGCCGCATCGGAGTCGTTTTTCAGGAATTCCGCCTGCTCAACCATCTCACGGTGTTCGACAATGTCGCGCTGCCCTTGCGCGTGGCCGGGCGTGCGCATGACGATTATGCTGAGGATGTGAGCGATCTGCTGCGCTGGGTCGGATTGGGCGAGCACATGCACGCCTTTCCGCCGACGCTTTCAGGCGGTGAACAGCAACGCGTCGCCATCGCCCGCGCCGTGGTGGTGCGGCCCGATCTGCTTCTGGCTGATGAGCCGACAGGAAACGTGGACCCAGAAATGGGCGCGCGCTTGATGCGATTATTCATGGAGATGAATCGGCGCGGCACGGCCGTGGTGGTCGCGACGCACGATCCGGAACTCGTCCGCACGGTCGAGGCGCCGAGCCTGCGCCTGCATGACGGCCGGCTGGAACGGACGCGAACGACATGAGCGCTCCCGACCAACACGAAGCCCCGCGCCGCCCCGCGCCGCTTTTGCCGCCGGCGCCGGCGTCTGACCGCCCGCTCTTCCTGGTCGTGGCGATCCTGGCCGCGCTGGCCGCCTTGGCCGCCATTGGCGCGCGCACGGCCTGGAGCGCGACGGCGCAATGGACCGCTCAGCTCGACGGCGCAAT
>JAUIEH010000584.1 GCA_030428405.1 Alphaproteobacteria bacterium | reverse complement strand
CCATGATGATGCGGTAGAGGTCGCGATGCGTGCGCACAAAGTCGAGAAACGCCTCGACGCCCAATCGCTCCGCCGTCAGACGGTCGGGGGCGTCCGCGACGCGTTCTGAAATCCAGGCGCGCGTCAGCCGGCCCATTTCTGCGACGAGCGCGCGGAAGATCTCATCCTTGCTTTCGAAATAGACATAGAACGTGCCGAGCCCGGTCTTGGCGCGTTCTGTGATCGAGCTGATCGAGGCTTCGTGAAAGCCGCGTTCGCCGAATTCGACGGCGGCGGCTTCGAGCAGCTTGGCGCGCGTTTTTCGCCCGCGGCTGGTCTTGGGTATGCGCTCGGATGCAGCGTCGCTGATAGTTGACACTTGAATCACCTTTCAAGTTAGGGCAATTACTACCTTAAATCACAATGGGGTGCAAAGCCGATGGCGGCGCGCACCTTAATTGCGCCAGCGGTTCGGTCGCCGCTGGCAAGGGTCCGCAACGCTGAAGAACTTGAGCGCGCGCGGACCGCCTGGGGAGACGATGGTCGCGATTGAAGCCCGAGACGGCGCACGCATAGCGGTGCGCGACTCGCATGGCGCGGGTCGGACGTTCGTGTTCCTTCACGGGCTGGGCGTGCCGAGCGCGCTATTCGATCCGCTGTGTGATCAATTGCCTGGCGACTGGCGCGTCATCCGTCCCGATTTTCGCGGTCACGGCGGTTCTGCGGGCGCGCCTGCGCCGCGCGGTCTTGACGATCTCGCCGATGACGTCGCCGATCTTCTGACGGCGAAAGCGTTAGACGATGTCGTCATTGTCGGCTGGTCGATGGGCGCGATGGTGGCGTGGGAGTATCTGTTGCGCCACGGAGCTGCGCGGACGGCCGGCCTCGTTTGCATCGACATGACGGCGAAGCTCGCCAATGACGCGACATGGCGGCTTGGCTTGCGCGACGGACGCGATCTTGCGGCTGTCGAAGCCGTGGCTGACGGCTTGGTTGCCGATTGGCCAGTTTTTTCTGACGGACTGGCGACGGCGCTCGCGCCGATGGGCGATGAGGCCGCCCGCGATGCGCTGAGTGCGCGCACGCGCGCTTTGGCTGCGGACAATGCGCCGGAAACGCTCGCCGCGCTGTGGCGCTCGATGGCGCGGAAAGATTTCAGAAACACGCTTCAGCGCATCACCACTCCAACGCTCGTTGCGTATGGGGCGAAGAGCACGTTTTACGCGCGCGAGACCAGCGAGGACGTCGCGTCCCGCCTGGCCAATGCGCGCCTAGTCGAATTTCCGGAAGCCGGCCATGCGCCGCATCTGGATGATCCGAATGCGTTCGCTGCGGCTTTGAAAGCCTTCGTGGATGTCATCGACGCGTCGACGCCGGCACGGGCGTCCGCCGCGCCGGGCGAGTGAGTGAAAAAAGATTTCGTAGGGGAGAGGGTCATGCTCAATCTAAAGAACGCTCGCCGCACAGCGGCGATGCTTTGCGGCGTTTCGGTCCTGCCGTTCACGGCGGCCGCGCCGGCTTTGGCGCAATCAGGCGATACTGCCGATGATCGCGAAGTCATCGTGGTGACATCGCGTCGCCGCGAGGAAAGCCTCCAGGACATTCCGCTGGCGGTCACGAATTATAGCGGCGCGCAGCTCGAAGCGATCGGCGCCGTCGACATCACGG
>JAUIEH010000583.1 GCA_030428405.1 Alphaproteobacteria bacterium | reverse complement strand
ACTCGTCGAGCACCGTCTTCATCGCCTGACGCTGCAGCCCGTCCTGAGAGCCGCAGAGATTGCACGCGATGATCGGAAACTTCATCGCCTCGGCGAAACGGGCGATGTCATCTTCCGCGCACGTCAAAAGCGGGCGCAAGACGAAGAGATCGCCTTCGTCGTTAAGGAGCTTGGGCGGCATCGCCGCCAGCCGGCCGCCATGAAACAGGTTCATCATGAAGGTCTCGAGCGCGTCATCGCGGTGATGCCCGAGCACGATCGCCTCACAGCCCTCCTCGCGCGCGACGCGGTAGAGAATGCCGCGCCTGAGCCTTGAACAAAGCGAGCAATAGGTCCGCCCTTCCGGCACTTTGTCGGTGACGATGGAATAGGTGTCCTCGGTGATGATGCGATGGCGCACGCCGAGACGGGCGAGAAAGTCCGGCAGGATGTGCTTGGGAAAGCCCGGCTGGCCCTGATCGAGATTGCACGCGATCAGCTCGACCGGCAGCTCGCCCTTGGCCTGGATATCGAGCAGCGCGGCCAGAAGCGTGTAGCTGTCCTTGCCGCCGGACAGGCAGACCAGCCATTTCGCCGGCCGCGCGCCCTGCGCCTTTGGCGCGAGCCCATAGCGCGCAATCACGTCGATCGCATTGCGCACGATACGTTTGCGCAGCTTCTTGAACGTCACGCTCGCAGGCGCATCCGCGAACAAGACATGCGCAGGCGCGCGTCCTTCGGTCTCGATATCGGTCTCGTCATAGGCCATGGCGAAGGCATTGAACGCCCGGCGCTCAAAGGCAAGCCCGCAATTGCGCGCGCCTCCGAAAGACAATCATTTAGATAATCATCAAAATAACTCTTGACGACATTTCGTCGTTTAGCTAATTATCGAGACATGAACGCGGTCTTCAAAGCCCTCTCCGACCCCACGCGCCGCCGCGTGCTCCAGCTCTTGCGCGCCGGCCCGATGTCGGCGGGCGATCTGGCCGAGAATTTTCCGGTCTCGAAACCGACCATGTCGGCGCATTACGCGATTTTGCGCGAGGCTGGGCTCGTCGAGGCGGTGAAGGAAGGCAAGACCGTGACCTATCACCTGAAGCTCTCCGTGCTGGAAGACGCGCTCTTGGGCTTCGCAAACAGTTTCAGCGGCGCAGGCGCGGGCGAGAGCGAAATCGCCGCCCCGTCTTTGGACGCCGCCAATGAGGAGACATCATCATGAACAGGCAGGTCGTAAGCGCGCTCGTCATCGCCGGGGCCATCATCGCAGGCTCCGCAGCGCTGGCTGGGGCGGAAGCCGCCGGCTGGCTCAGCGGCGAGTTCGCAGAACGCGCCATCGGCGTCATCATCGCGCTGGTCGTGGTCGGCTACGCCAATGTGATGCCCAAGCGGCTCGTGCCGGCCGATGACGCAAACCCGGCGCGCACGCAATCAAGACGGCGCGTGGCCGGATGGGCTCTCGCGCTGGCAGGGATCGGCTCGGCGATCGCCTGGATCTTCGCGCCGTTCGATTACGCCGCTTATGTCTCGATGGGCGTGATCGCGACCGGGCTGGCGGTCAGCTTCATCTATTGCTTCGCCGTACGCGGACCGCGAGCCGTCTGAGCACGAGGAGATGGGAGACGCTACGCCTAATGGCGCGGCGTCTCCATCAGCTCGATCAGAACGCCAT
>JAUIEH010000088.1 GCA_030428405.1 Alphaproteobacteria bacterium | reverse complement strand
GCGGATGATGCGCTCATCGGCGCGTCCGACCTCTGGCATCTCGGCTCCATCACCAAGTCCATGACGGCGACGCTGGTTGCGCGCCTCGCAGAAGCCGGCGCGATCAATTGGGAGCAAACGGTCGCAGGGGCTCTGCCCGATCTCGCCGAGGGCGCGCCTGAGGCATATCGCGGCGCGACATTCCTGCATTTGCTGAGCCATCGCGCCGGTCTGCAGGCCAATCTGCCGGTAATGCGACTTCTGCAATATCCGCGTGAGGAAGAAGATGCGCGCGTCTCGCGCGAGGACTATGTCCGCCGCGTCATGGCGCAGGAGCCGGCAGGGCCGCGCGAGGAAACATTTCTGTACTCAAATTCCGGATACGTCATAGCCGGCGTGATGCTCGAGCGCGCGCTTGATGCGAGCTGGGAAGCGCTGATCGCCGAACACGTGTTTGCGCCGCTGGGCCTTACATCAGCAGGCATCGGCGCGCCGGGAACGCCAGGCGCGCTTGATCAGCCGCTCGGTCACGCGATGGGGCTGGCGGGCAGGTTCGGCCTTGGCGCGCGGCGCACGCCCGCGCGTCTGGGCGCGGGACCGACGGACAATCCCGCCGTGCTCGGACCGGCGGGCCGCGTACATATGACGATGGCGGATGTGCTGAACTATCTCGACGCGCATCGTCTGCAGACGTCGTTTTTGCGGCGGGAAAGCTGGGAGCGTCTGCATCGACCGCCATATGGCGGCGACTATGCGCTGGGCTGGACCGTGCGCGGCGATGGTCTCTGGCACAATGGCTCAAACACGCTCTGGTACGCGGAGGTGATGTTCAGCCGCGCGCGAGAACTGGTCGCGGCTGCGGGCGCGAATGACGGCGCGCTGGCGCAGACCGCGCGCCCGGTCAGCCATGCATTGGCCTCCGCGGCCGCGGCGGTCGAGAGCTGACCGACCGCCGCGGCGCGAAACTGCGCATCTTTCTGAAGCTCGTGCTTATTCAGCTTCAGCGGCGTCAGGATTGGGCGTGCGAAGTTCCGTGTTGATGACGAGCTGAATGTCGTCGGACACGGCCGGCACGCCGTAGTCCAGGCCCCATTGCGAGCGCTGGATCGTGCCCGTCGCGGTGAAGCCGGCCACGATCACGGAGGCGTCGAAGGGATGCGGCGCGCGCTGGTTCAGCGTGACGTCGAGCGTGACCGGGTGGGTCTGGTCGAGCAGCGTCAGGTCGCCCGTCATGGTGCCCGTCGCGCCGTCTTCGGTCTCAAAGCCGGTCGCGACGAAATGCGCGGTCGGAAATTCGGCGATGTTGAACAGGTCCGGCGATGCGAAATGGGTGTTGAACCGGTCCTGATCAGCGCCGAGCCAATAGCCGTCTTCGAGGCTGAATGTGACGTCGACCGTGGAGTTGGACGGCTCTTCGAAATCGAGTTCGAGCGTGCCCTCATAGTCGGTGAAAATGACCGAGAAGTCGGCATTGCCCATGTGGTTCCACGTTGCGCGGATCTCCGTGTGGGTCTCGTCGAACGTGTAGGGCGCCGGTTCGGCCAGCGCTGCGCCGCCGGCGAGAACGACGGTCGCCGCCGCCGCGAGTGTGGATCTGAACATGATGGTCTCCTGGATCAGTTCGCGAGCTAATGTGTGCGCTCTAAGCGCTGCGCCAAGAGGACGCGCCGCGAAAGTCATCTGACATTTTATTGATTTGCGCGCCTAGCGGTTTTCGCCCGGCGTCCATTTGACGTCCTCGGCGCCGTTGGCGTTGGCGCGCCGCGCCGCCACGAATAGCAGGTCCGATAAGCGATTTAGAAAGGTGAGAGCGTGCGGATTGACGGGCCCGTCGCCCGTCTCGGCCGCCGCTGCGGCGAACGCATAGGCGCGCCGCTCGGCGCGTCTGCAAATGGTGCGCGCTGCGTGCAGGCGCGCGGCTGCTTCGCCGCCGCCAGGCAAAACAAAGGAATCGAGCGCGGGTATATCGGCGTTGAGCGCATCGATTTCGCCTTCCAGCCGCGTCCACTGGCTTCCAACGATGCGCAAAGGCTCGAAACCGAGCGCGTCGTCAGGGCCTGGCGTGGCGAGATCGGCGCCGAGATCGAAAAGATCGTTCTGGATGCGAGCAAGAATGGCGTCGAGTTCGGCGTCGTTCTTCAGCGCGCAGCGGGCAAGGCCGATGGCGGCGTTGGTTTCATCTACGTCGCCATAGGCGTCCACGCGCGGATGATGCTTGGCCAGTCGCGCGCCGGTGGCGAGGCCGGTTTGGCCGTCATCGCCGGTGCGCGTGTAGATCTTGTTGAGCTTGACCATGCCGGCGCCGTCAGCCGGCGCCGCCGCCATGGCTCATGCGCCACCACAGCAGCGCCATCAACAATAGCACCGCGACGAACTGCGCGATGACGCGAAAGCGCATGAGCTGGTTGGAACGCGTGCGCGCTTCCTCGCCGGTGCGGAACAGATTGACGATCCCCAGCACCAGTATGACGAAGACCACGCCGATGGCGACGAAGATGACGATTTCCATGGCGTCCATGATTGTCTCCTGAGCTGGCCGCGCGAGCGCGCTGGTCCTGTTCTAGCCGCGCTCGCCGCTTGCTCCAATCGGGCCGGGCGGCGGCGCGACGTCGCGTCCCGCGGCCATGCGCTGCGCGATGACCACGCCCGCAATGGTCAAAGCGGCGCCCAGCAGCTGGGCCGGCGCCAGCGCTTCGGAAAACACGATCCAGCCGAGAATGGCGGCGACCACCGGCTGCACGAGCACGACAAGCGAGGACAAAGCGGCCGGCAACCGGCCAAGCCCGTAGGCGATGCCGCCCTGGCCGAACACATGCGCGAACACGCCGAGCCCTGCGAGCCAGAGCCAGCCGATCGCGCGGTCGGGAAAGACCTGTTCGCCAAGAATGAGCGCCAGCGCGAGCAGCGGAAAAGCGCAGACGAGCGAGGAGATGAACATCGCGCGCGCAGCAGAAAACCCCCGCCGCGCGGCTTTGATGGCCAGCATATAGGCTGCATACCAAAGCGCTGTGATGGCGCAGAGCATGTCGCCCGTCAGCCGCTCCGGCGCCGCGCTCACATTCGCGCCCGATAATAAGGCTGCGCCGGTGATCGCCAGCGCGAGCCCAATGATGACGCCGCGCGTGACCGGCTCGCGGAAAATCGCCCAGGCGGCGAGGGCCACGACCACGGGCGCGAGATTGGGCAGGAAGGTCGCGTTCGCCACCGTCGTGCGCACGATGCCCAGATGCCAGAACGCCATGTCGCCGGCGAAGAAAACGCCGGCAAGAATGGCGAAGCGCAAGGCGCGGCCTTCGAACTCGGGCGCGCGGCGCGCGCTGGACTGCGCCCACACGGCGAGAAAGGGCAGCGCCAGCGCCATGCGCCAGAATCCCGACGCCGTCGGCCCGACGCCTTCATTCTCGGCCAGCCGCACGAACACGGCGGCCGCGCCGATGGCGGCGGCGCCGAGCACGAGTGCTGCAAGCGCGATGAGGCGGTCGCGGGCGGTGAGGTCGTCGGACATGTCGGATCGCTGGACAGAAATTGTCGGTCTTTGTCGCGGCTATCACGGCGAGGCGGGCTTGTCGCGCATTGTGTGTGCGCGCTTCGCCGCGGCGGGCGCGACTGGAACTTGTCCGCCATCAGGGCTAGTTAGCTTTGCGCGTGCGTGGAGAAGCAATTGGCGATCGAAGAAGGCAAGAGCTATCTGAGCGACCTTTGGTATTTCGGCGCGATGAGCGACGAAGTGAAGCCGGGTCAGCATCTGCATAAAGAGCTCCTCGGCCAGCCGCTCCTGATCGGGCGCACGCATGACGGCGAAGCCTTCGCGTTGCGCGATATTTGTCCGCATCGCGGCATTCTTCTCTCCGGCGGCGAGATGGTGCGCGAGGCCGGGCAAAGCGCGATAGAGTGCCCCTATCACGGCTGGCGCTTTGGCCGCGACGGAGGCTGTCTGAAAATCCCCTCGCTGACGGGCGAGCAGACCGAGCGCATGGATCTGAGCAAGATCAAGACGCGCGCTTTTCCGGTGCGCGAGGCGCAGGGCCTCATCTGGGTCTGGCACGGCGCGGATGAAACGGTCGAACCATTCATGGACCCCGTCCATATCGACCTGACCGATGGCCGCAAGCCGCGCTTCTGGCAGCGCGACGTGTTCAACTGCCATGTCGACCACGCCGTCATCGGGCTGATGGACCCGGCGCATATCCCCTATATTCATCGCCAGTGGTGGTGGCGCACGGCGAAATCCGTGCACGATAAGTCAAAGGAGTTCGGGCCTGTCGAGCGCGGCTTTTCGATGCTGCCGCATACGCCGTCGTCTAACTCGTTCTTATACAAATTGCTTGGCGCAAAGCCCGAAACCGAAATCCGGTTCCAGCTGCCAGGCGTGCGCCAGGAATATGTCCGTGTCGGCGATAAGTCCGTCGTCGGCTTCACCGCCGTCACGCCGACCAATGACAACAAGACTGAAATTACGATTGCGCTTTACTGGACGCACCCCGTGCTCGACATCGTGCCCAACTTCATCTTGAAAAACGCGATTTCGACCTTTGTCGGCCAGGACCGCGACGCGGTGAACGCTCAGCAGGTGGGCCTAGCTTATGATCCAAATCTGATGCTGATCCACGACGCCGACGTACAGGCGAAATGGTATTACAGGCTCAAGCAAGCCTGGGCGGATGCGCGCGCAAAGGGCGAGGAGTTCGTCAACCCGGTCAAGCCGGCCACGTTGAAATGGCGCAGCTGATCTGAGCGTTTGCTCAGTCGTCGGAGCTTGATGAGCCGTTCGGCTTGGACTGCAGCAGCGTGAATCGCTCCAACCCAATGCGTTCGATCAGATCGAGTTGGGTTTCGAGCCATTCAATGTGCTCTTCCTCGTTCTTGAGGATCTTTGTGAACAGCTCGCGGCTGATGAAGTCGGAGACCTTTTCGCAATGCTCGATGGCGGCGCGCAAATCGGGCAGAGCCTGATGTTCGAGCGCAAGGTCGCACTCCAATATCTCTTTGACGTCCTCGCCGATGCGCAACTTGCCGAGGTCCTGGAGATTGGGCAGTCCTTCCAGAAACAATATCCGCTCGATCAGCCAGTCGGCGTGCTCCATCTCCTCGATGGATTCGTCATATTCCTTCTTGGCGAGCACGGACACGCCCCAGTCCTTGAGCATGCGCGAGTGGAGGAAATACTGGTTGATCGCCGTCAATTCGTTCTTCAGCGCAGCGTTGAGGTGCTTGATGACGTCGGCGTCGCCTTTCATGGGACGGGCTCCTGAGATTGTGCGCGGAAGACGGCGGAGAGGATTGACCGCGAGCTTAATCAGCTCGACGCGGGAGGGAAACCGCACGTTTGGCCGCAGTGCGATCCGTTCGCGTTCGGAGGGATGTTTTTTTGGGGAGGCGGCGCCCGTGGATTGAGCGCCGGTGCATTGGGCCCGCATGGGACTGGCGAATGCGCCGTCGAGCCGGCTGCGCTTATTTCGCTGCGAGCGGCATGACCGCCTCAGGCGTCGCCAGGGATGGCGCGGCCGGCGCTTTGAGCGCGGCTTCCGAGATTTCCTCGGCGATGGAGGCGAGACAACGCCCACAATTGACGCGGTGACCGTGGTGACGGTGCACGTCCTGGGGCCGACGGGCGCCGGCCTCAATGGCGCGACGCACGCAGCTGGTCCGCAGATTGTTGCAAAGACAATGGATCATTTGCGACTCGGGCCGGATGACCCGATGAAGATGGTGCAAATGATTTGCAAACACAAGCGCTAATTCAGCGCCGGCTCACTCCTGCGCATTGGCGGCGAACCAGCCCTGCATCGGCTCGGCGACCGCTTCGCCGTAAAACAGCGCTTCTGCGGGCTCGCGGCGCACTGCGGCGTTGTGCGCGTTGAAGGCGGCGAACATCGCCGTGTCGTGGTCGGGCGCGCCATATACTGCAGCGAAATCAGCGGCCAAAGCGTCGAGTTCTTCCGGCTCCACGAGGATCCAGATGAGCGCGAGCGCGTCGTCGGCGAAGACGAATTCCGCGCGTCGCGGCGCGCCGTACCAGTCAAAGCCGTCGCAGTCATATTGAGATTGGGAGGACGCGCCCGGGATCTGCACATCGACCTCACGCAAGGCCAGCGTCTCGCAGACGGGGTCGAGCACGACGCCCAGCTCTGCGGTGGAGGCGCCGAACATCGCTTCAGCGGGCGCTGCGACATCGCCTTCAGCGAAAGCGGCAGGCGCTGCGGTTACGGCGAGGGCGAGTGAGGCGGCGAACAAAGAACGCATTGGCTGGCTGCTCCGGTTTGAAGGCGTGACCGGGACAGGATGCGCGCGCGCGCCCAATCGGATGCAGTCGCTGACCGATTAGCCTGCAGCGCTGGCGACGGTGGAGCTGAGAAAGGGCGCGAGTTCGTGCGCGACGAAATCTTCCGGACCGCGTGCGCCGTCGAGATTGAGCAGGCTGCGCGCCTGGCTCACTGCGCGCGCCGCGCCGCCCCAGGCGAGCGTGACGCCGGCGCCGCCAAAGCCAAGACAATCGATCAGCGCCGTTTTGGAGCGTTCGCGCGGGGCGACGACCAGGCTCGGCCTGTCGGGCGTGCCGAGTAGATAGCGATAGCCCACAAGGGCGCGATATTCCTCGCCCAGGCGCATGCCGGTGAGCTGTTCGATCAACTCGCGATTGACCTCGAGCATGGCGCGCGGGAACTCCACGCCGTCGCGCGATAAGACCTCGCCGCGCATAGGCATGGCGTCGATGCGGCCTTGCTCCGGATCAAACATTGCGGGCTGACGCAGACCGCCCAGAACGGCCGAGCGCTGTCGCGGATAAAAGTACAAATCTCCCGCGCCGCCCTCCGGCGCCGGGTAGATGTCCGTATGCGGCGTATAATTATATGAGACGGGAGCGCCGCTTGAGGTCGCAATCAGCGGGGCCTCGGTATCAAACACCAAAGTGACGCCGCGCAGAATGAAGCCAGGCTCGAGCTCAGGGAAAATGCGCGGCGCGCTGACGCCCAGGCAGTTGAAGACGATATCGGCCTGATGCTGGCCGACAATGTCGGCCGAGAGTCGTCGGCGCTTGAATAGAACGCCTGCGCGTTCGATCAGCGCGTCCAGCCAGCGGCGATAAGGCTGCATGTCCGCGAAATAGGAATCGAAGCGATAGCCCGAGAGCGTGCGCGCGCCGGTGCGCTTGATCGGCGGCGGCGCGTCGAGCCGGGCGATGTCGATGCGGTTGCGCAGGAGCGGCGCATAAGGCGGCAGACGCACCGGCTGTTCCCACAGCTCGAAATGCTGGCGCTGAGAAACGCCCGCGGACGGGTCGGCGGATCGGATCTGTTCGAACACGGTTTCGGACAGGGCGAACATTTCCGCGATATGCGGGCTGGCGACGCTGTGCGGCGTGATGGAGGCGGCCGCATAGGCCGATGCGAATTCGGGATCAGATGAGATGCCGCCATCGCTCATGCGGCGGTCAGCGACGATCTGCACGTCGAAACCGGCCGCGCGCGCCGCGATCGCGGTCGCAGCGCCGATGACGCCGGCGCCGAGCACGATGGCGCTGGTCATGCTCCTCGCTCCGTCGCGTCGACGCGGTTTTCTCCGGCGTTCTTCACGGCGAGCGTTTTACGCGCGCGAAGGGCGAATGCAATCACGCGGGGCGGGCCGAAATTGTCGCGGGCGCGCGCCTAGACCTGACCGACCGCGCGCAGCTTGGCCTTCGGGTGGATTTCGTTTTGCGACATCACCGAGGTCGAAGGACGGAAGCGCTCGGCGAGCGAGCGCACGAACGGGCGCACAGGCGGGCTGGTCAACAACACCGGCACTTCATTGGCGCGCGCGGCAGCATCGAAGGCGTCGCGCACGCCGGCCACGAATTCATGCAGCTTGGAGGGCGCGAGCGCGAGCTGGCGCTCCTCGCCCTGACCGACGATCGCTTCCGCAAAGGTCTGCTCCCATTGCGGGGAGAGCGAAATCACCGGCAGGGCGCCGTCTGGCGACTGATTGGCGAAGCAGAGCTGGCGCGCAAGGCGCGTGCGGACATGCTCGACGATCATCACGAGGTCGCGGGTCGAGGCGCTGGCTTCGGCCACGCCTTCCAGGATGAGGCCGAGGTCGCGGATGGAGACGCGCTCGCGCAGGAGAGACTGAAGCACGCGCTGCAGACCCGAACGCGTGATCTGCGAGGGGCAGATGTCTTCGAGCAGCTTTTTGTGTTCGTCGCTGAGGTCTTCGAGCAGCTTTTCCGTCTGCGCGAAGCTCAAAAGGTCGGCCATGTTCTCTTTCACGATCTCGGTGAAATGCGTGACCAGAACGGTGGCGGGGTCGACGACGGTGTAGCCGCGGAAATTGGCTTCCTCTTTGAGGTTTTCATCGATCCAGGTCGCGGGCAGGCCGAAGGCGGGCTCTTTGACATGGGCGCCGGGCAGATCGATCTGGGCGCCGGCCGGGTCCATGACGAGGAGGTGGCGCAGCTTCACCGCGCCTGCGCCCGCTTCAATCTCCTTGAGACGGATGATGTAGTCCTCAGACTCCAGCTTGAGATTGTCGAGAATGCGCACGGACGGCGTCACAAAGCCGTATTCGGCGGCGAGATTGCGGCGCAACGCCTTGATTTGGTCCGTCAACCGACGGCCTTCCATCTCGTTGACCAGCGCGAGCAGGCCGTAGCCAAGCTCGATCTTGAGCTCGTCGATGGCGAGCGCTTCCTGGATGGGCGGCTCGGCGGAGGCGGCGGCTTCCGCCTCGGCGTCTATGGGCGCCGCGGCCTCATTCGCTAATTTGTCGCGCGCGCGCTGCT
>JAUIEH010000582.1 GCA_030428405.1 Alphaproteobacteria bacterium | reverse complement strand
GCGCGACCACGACGCGCTCGGCGCCATAGCCGGCTGCGAGCTGACGCAATCCTTCAACGTCCAAATTCGCAGCATCCGACGCGCGTACGGCGCGGATGTCGTTGAGATCGCCCGTCGGCGTGATCACCGGCACAAGCTCGTTTTCGAGGTTCACGCCGGACCAGGCGTCGAGCCAGGGATTGGACTGCCACAAGCGCGCCTGACCGCCGGACATCAGCACGGGCGCAATGACGACCGGCCGTGCTGCGGAATCAACAAAGGGCACGCCCGCGGAACGCAGATAGTCGCGCACTTCGCTGGGCGCGAACGCGACCGTCATGTCGGCGATATAGCGCTGACCGCGCGCGGATTCGTCATTGACCTCGAAACCGGCCACCAGCAGAGCCGCGCCCGAAGCGTCGAGCGGCGCCAGCGCGGCGCGGTCGGCATCGAGCGTCAGGCGCTGGATCAGGATCTGAGCGGCGCGGCGCTGACCGTCCGCGATGGCGCGCTCGCGTGCAGCGGCTGCGCTTTCAGCGGTCGCATCCACGCGCACGCCGGTCACGGTGAAGATGTCGGCGCTGGCGGAGAAGGCCGCAGCGACAGCGATTATGAGAGCGACGAGTACCCGCATCGGAACGGCTCCTTGCATTCGGCGCGGACTATAATGGCGCGCCGGCGCCTTAGGAAACCCGCTGCGGCTTGCCAAACCGCCCTTTCCTCATGTCTCGTGCGCACGATTCAGGGGAATCGTTGATGAGCAATTCGGACGACAAGGGCCTGACCTATGCGAGCGCAGGCGTCGACATCGACGCTGGCGCGCGGCTGGTCGACCACATCAAGCCGTTCGCGGCCTCGACCAAAAGGCCGGGCGCAGAGCCCAGCCTCGGCGGGTTCGGGGCGGCGTTCGACCTCAAGGCGGCGGGCTATGATGACCCGATATTGATCTCGGGCACGGACGGCGTCGGCACCAAGCTCGAACTCGCCGTTCTGACCGGGCGCCATGACACGATCGGCATCGACCTCGTCGCCATGTGCGTCAACGACGTCCTGGCGCAGGGCGCCGAGCCGTTGTTTTTCCTGGACTATTACGCGACAGGCAAGCTCGACACGGACATGGCGGCCGACGTCGTCTCGGGCATCGCCGAGGGCTGCCGGCAAGCGGGCTGTGCGCTGATCGGCGGGGAAACGGCGGAAATGCCGGGCCTTTATGACTCAGGTCGCTACGACCTTGCAGGCTTCTGCGTCGGCGCGGCGGAACGCTCCGCGCTCCTGCCGAGACGCGAAGCGATGGCGCCCGGAGATGCGCTGATCGCGCTGGCCTCGTCGGGCCCGCACTCCAACGGCTATTCACTGATCCGCAAAATCGCTGCGCGCGCGGGTCTGGCGTGGAGCGATCATGCGCCCTGGGATCGCACTCAGACTCTGGGCGACGCGATGATGGCTCCGACCAAAATTTATGTGCGCGAGCTGCTGGGCCTCATCCGCGACGGCAAGATCAAAGGGGCCGCCCACATCACCGGCGGCGGTCTGACCGAAAACACGCCGCGCATGCTACCGGCCGAACTCGCGCCGCGCATCGATTATGAAAGCTGGCGGCGCCCGGAATTGTTCGACTGGCTCGCCGAAGCCGGCGGCGTCGCCGAAGAAGAAATGCGGCGGACGTTTAATTGCGGCGTCGGCA
>JAUIEH010000087.1 GCA_030428405.1 Alphaproteobacteria bacterium | reverse complement strand
CTTCAAGCGTTTCGGTTTTTTTCGGCGGTCGCTGGTCGGTCATGTCGGTTTCCTGCGGCGTTGCGGCGGCGCGGCGGATGCGCCTTCGAGGCCTCAAGCCTCACTGCGCGCGGACGCCAAGCGTGAGTAAAAGCTCGCCGGGGCGCGAGAAAAATCGTGTCCGGACGCTCACTTTCGCGGCTCCGATCCGTTAATCTGCATCAGAAATCGACCAATGCGCGCAAGGAGCCGGCATGACCTCTCGCTCGAAGCGAATGACAGGGTTTGCGCTGACGCGGCGCATGACCGTTCTAGGCGGCGGCGCAGCGCTCGCGGCGTCGTGCGCGCCGACCGTCTCAGGCGCCCAACAGGTCTCAACCGGCGTCTGGCGGCCTGGACCATCCCTGCCCGAGCCGGTGCAGGAAATCTATCCGGCCGCGCTGAACGGCGCGATCCATCTCGCCGGCGGGTTCGTTGCGCAGAACGGTCAGATCACGGGCCCGACCGCGCGCCATGTCAGCTGGTCGCCGGGCGAATCGGCCTGGAGCGAGCGAGCGCCGCTTCCCGAGCCGCGCCACCATCCCAATCTGGTCGGCCATGACGGCGTCTTGCTCGCGCTCGGCGGTTTTCGCGCCGACAGCGCTGAGGCGGTCTGGGTGATGCAGGACCAGAGCTGGGCCTACGACCCCGCCTCCGACGCCTGGACCGCGCTTGCCCCCGCCCCCGGCGCGCACGCGGAAACTGTCGCCGCGGCGCTCATCGACGGCGTGCATGTCGTCGGCGGTCGCTCGCCCGCCGGCACGGCCAATGCGACCTGGCAGGATCACGTCGATTCCGATCGCCACTGGGTTTTCGACCTTGCCGAAAACCGCTGGCGCGAGGTTGCAACGGCGCCGCGGGCGCGCAACTCAGCCGCATGCGCGGTGATAGGCGACGCGCTTCACGTCGTCGGCGGACGCACGGTCGGGGGCGGCAATGAAAGCGCGCATGACGTCTACGACCCGGCCGCAGACGGCTGGCGCAGCGCAGCGCCGATGCCGCAGGCGCAGGGCGGGCTCGCCGCAGCTTCGGTCGACGGCAGGCTCTACGCGTTTGGCGGCGAATGGTTCTCGCCTGTGGGCAGCGGCGTTTATGCGGAATGCTGGGTCTATGATCCGGTCGCCGACGCCTGGAGCGCAATCAGCGATGACTGGACGCCGCGCCACGGTCTTGGCGCTGTCGCGCTGAACGGGGAAATCTACGTCATTGGCGGTGCGCGTCTGCCAAGCGGCGCGAACACTTCAGAACTGGTGGAGATCTACGTTCCGGCCTGAGCGCGGCTCAAACGCCGGGCACGCGCACAAAGGCGAAGCTCATCACCAAAGTGACGGCGCACAGGCTCATGAATCCGAACGCGGTGAATGTGGCGTTCAGCCTGCCGCGCAGGATGGCGTAGGCCATCAGCAAGGCGGCGCACGCGACCCCCATTACAAGAACCGCGATCCAGGTCTCCGCCGGCGTGCCGGGCGAAAGCACCGGCGCCTGGCGCAAAATGCGCAGTCGACGGACATAAAACCATAAAAGCGCCAGACCTGGAGCGGCCATCACAATGGCGGCGGCGGCGCGCTTGAATGAAAACATTTATCGGTCCGGTGACGCAGCGGCTTCAGCGCCGCCATTCCTGACAGCCCGCGCGGCTGGGTCAAGCGCCTAAAGCCGAGCACGCAGCATTCTGCTGCGCACGCAGACGCCGCGCGAGGGGAGGACCTGGCGCAGCGCCTGACCGACGCTTCCTAGAACGGAATTTCGTCGTCGAGTTCGAAGCTTTCGCGGGCGCCGCCGCCTCCGCTCCCGCCGCCAGACGACGAGCCGGAGCTTTCATAACCGCCCTGATCGGAATCTCCGCCGAAATCACCGCTGCTTTCGCCGCGCGCTGACAGGATCTGCAGGTCGCCGCGGAATTTCTGCAGCACGATCTCGGTCGAATAGCGGTCCTGACCCTGCTGGTCCTGCCACTTACGGGTCTGAAGCTGGCCTTCGATGTAAACGCGCGTGCCCTTTTTGAGGTAATTCTCCGCCACCCGCGCCAAATTCTCATTGAAGATGACGACGGAGTGCCACTCGGTACGCTCGCGCTTGTCGCCCGAGGCTTTGTCGCGCCAAGTCTCCGAAGTGGCGATGCGCAAGTTCACGACGGGATCGCCGGAATTGAGCTTCCGCACTTCCGGGTCGCGCCCGAGATTGCCTACCAAAATCACCTTGTTCACCGAGCCGGCCATAGCCTCACCTCTTTCTGCACGCAGGTAGGATGTTCACATTTTGTTCGATTGGTCAAGACCAACCCGTCTACCGAATTTAGCCCGCCGCCGCGCGATTCGCTGCGGGCGCGGGCGCAAAGCTGTGGACTGTTGAGCTGAGCCCCAAATGCGAAGACGGGCGGCGCGCAGCGCCGCCCGTCACTCGGACTGCATCTGAATTCAAACCGCGATCATCGCGGCGCCGGCGAGCACGAAAAGGCTGAGACTGACAGTGAAACTGACGACCCGAACCATATTCATAACCATCACCCCCATCGCTGTGTGCGGCGCTTCAACGACGCCTTAACGAAACCTTAATGACGCGCTTACCGCCTGTCGCCAAGCTGTCACAAAGCGCAAATTGTGGAGAACGCGCGCAGCCCTTATTCGGCCGCGGATTCGGCTTCCATCTGCGCAATCCATTCGTCTAATGACGTCTCGAATTGCGTGCGCAACGCCGTCATCCGTTCATCGTCCACGCGCCAGTCCGACAGCGTTTGCGCACGGGGCGCGACGCCTTCGAAGACGGGCTCGGCGTGCGAACAGATCCACCACGCCGAGGCTTCGCTGACGAAGACGGCGCCGTTCTCGCGCAGCCGGCGATGGGCGGCGAGACGATGCTCGAGATTGAGCGTTTGCGCGCGGAAATCCTCGAACTGGCCGAAGCCCTGCGCAACGATCTGAGCTAGCTGGCCGGCGCGCGGATCGGCGCAGGAATGAGCGTCGGTCGTCATGCGGTACAGCCCAAGCCAGAACAGATAGACGCCCTCCGCAGCGTCCTCCGCCGCAACGCGTCTGCCAAGCTCCATGATCCAGGGCGGCGGCAGCCGGTCGAAGTCCCAGCCGCGCAGCTCCGCGATGATTTCGTCGTTGAGATCGGAGGCGCTGGTATGAAAGCGCGTCAGCTCAGACATCACGGCGCTGTCATTGGCGACGAACACGCGGTCGGGCTCGAGTTCCGGGCGCGGCGGCGTGTCTTGCGCCGATGCCGCGAATGAAGCGGCGACGGCGAAAATGGCTGAGGCGAAAGCGCGCATTCGTCTACTCCCTTTACGCATGGGGGCTCGTCATAACCATCGTAGGCGTTGACGACCAGACCCGTCGCCCGCTCGCGTTGAGCGCTGGATCGCTGCGTGGCGGCGTGTCGCGCAAAACAATCACAATCGCCTACTTAACAGTCCGGACGAATTATGTTCGCTTAATGTTCACGCAGCCGACGGCGAGTCGGTCGCCTATCTAATGGGTTCGGTCGGGGATCAACGGCGAGCGCGATGAGCGAAGCGTTAAAGACTATCCGCGTGCGCGGGGCGCGCGCCCACAATCTGAAAAGCGTCGATGTCGACATTCCGCGCGATCAGCTCGTGGTCATCACGGGCATGTCGGGCTCGGGCAAGTCGTCGCTCGCGTTTGATACGATCTACGCCGAGGGCCAGCGGCGCTATGTCGAAAGCCTGTCGGCTTATGCGCGCCAGTTCCTGCAGCTGATGCAAAAGCCCGACGTCGATTCCATCGAAGGGCTCTCGCCGGCCATCTCAATCGAGCAGAAGACGACCTCGCGCAATCCGCGCTCGACGGTCGCGACCGTCACCGAGATCTATGACTATATGCGCCTGTTATGGGCGCGCATCGGCGTGCCGCACTCGCCCGCCACCGGTCTGCCCATCGAAAGCCAGTCGGTGAGCCAGATGGTCGACCGGGCGATGGCGCTGCCCGAGGGCACGCGCGCTTATCTGCTCGCGCCTATCGTGCGTGGACGGAAGGGCGAATACCGCAAGGAGCTCGCCGAGCTTTTGGCGCAGGGCTTTCAGCGCGCCAAGATCGACGGCGAGCTGGTCGAACTCGAAAATCCGCCCAAGCTCGATAAAAAGTTCAAGCACGACATCGAAATCGTGGTCGATCGCATCGTCGTGCGCGAGGGCCTGGAATCCCGCCTGGCCGACAGTTTCGAAACCGCGCTTCAGCTCGCCGACGGCCTCGCCATTCTGGAAATGGCCGACGCTAAGAATGGCGAAGAGGCTGAGCGCATCGCGTTCTCGCAGAACTTCGCCTGCCCGGTCTCGGGCTTCACCATCTCGGAGATCGAGCCGCGCCTGTTTTCGTTCAACTCGCCTCAGGGCGCGTGTCCGGCCTGTGACGGGCTCGGCGAGGAGCTGGAGTTCGACCCCGACCTCGTCATTCCGGATAAGGACGAAACGCTGCGCAAGGGCGCGATTGCGCCCTGGTCGCGCTCGACCTCGCCTTATTACACCCAGACGCTGGACGCGCTGGCGGCGCATTACGGCTTCAAGACCAATATCGCCTGGCGCAAGCTGCCAAAAAAGGCGCGCGACGCGATCTTGCACGGCACCGGCGGCGAGAAGATCAAATTTGTCTATGACGACGGCGTGAGGCGCTATGAAACGACGAAGACGTTTGAAGGCGTCATTCCGAACATGGATCGGCGCTGGCGTGAGACCGACAGCCAGTGGGTGCGCGAGGAACTGGCGCGCTATCAATCCTCCGTGCCCTGCTCAAGCTGTGAAGGCAAGCGGCTCAAGCTTGAAGCGCTCGCGGTAAAAGTCGCAACCAGCGACATCGCCGAGGCGAGCGCGCTTTCGATCCGCAACGCGGCTGACTGGTTCGGCGATCTGGAAAAGTCGCTGACCAAGAAGCAGCGCGAGATCGCCGCCCGCATCCTCAAGGAAATCCGCGACCGGCTGAAATTTCTCAACGATGTCGGCCTGGAATATCTCACGCTGAACCGGCGCTCGGGCACGCTTTCGGGCGGGGAAAGCCAGCGCATTCGCCTCGCCTCCCAGATCGGCTCGGGACTGACGGGCGTGCTCTATGTGCTGGATGAGCCCTCGATCGGACTGCACCAGCGCGACAATGCGCGCCTGCTAGAAACGCTGAAAAATCTGCGCGATCTCGGCAACACGGTGCTCGTGGTTGAGCACGACGAAGAGGCCATCGAGACCGCCGACCATGTCGTCGACATGGGGCCGGAGGCCGGCGTTCATGGCGGCGAGGTCATCGCGCAGGGAACGCCAGACGACATAGCCTCCGCCAAAGCGAGCCTGACCGGACAATATCTTTCCGGCGCAAAATCCATCGAGGCGCCGGCTAAGCGGCGCGCCCCCGGAAAGCGCGGCACGCTGACGATTACGGGCGCGCGCGGCAACAATCTCAAGGACGTCAACGTCGACATTCCGCTTGGATTGTTCGTGTGCGTCACCGGCGTTTCGGGCGGCGGCAAGTCAACGCTGACGGTTGAAACGCTCTACAAGGCGGCTGCGCGCCGGCTCAACAACGCCGCCGCCGCGCCCGCCCCGCATGATGCGCTTGAAGGGCTCGAACATCTCGACAAGGTCATCGACATCGACCAGAGCCCGATCGGGCGCACGCCGCGCTCAAATCCTGCGACCTATACCGGCGCGTTCACGCCCATTCGCGACTGGTTCGCCGGCCTGCCCGAAGCCAAGGCGCGCGGCTATAAGCCCGGCCGGTTCTCCTTCAACGTCGCAGGCGGACGCTGTGAAAGCTGCAAGGGCGACGGCGTCATCAAGATCGAGATGCACTTCCTGCCCGACGTCTATGTCGAGTGCGACACCTGCCACGGCCAGCGCTACAACCGCGAAACGCTGGAGATCAAATTCAAGGGCAAGTCGATCGCGGAAGTGCTCGACATGACGGTCGAGGAAGGCGCGGACTTCTTCAAAGCCGTGCCGTCGATCCGCGAAAAGCTGGTCACGCTGCGCCGCGTCGGGCTCGGCTATATCAAGATCGGCCAGCAGGCGACGACGCTTTCAGGCGGCGAGGCCCAGCGGGTCAAACTCTCCAAGGAGCTCGCCAAACGGGCCACCGGCCGCACGCTATATATTCTGGATGAGCCCACGACCGGTCTTCACTTCGAAGACGTGCGCAAACTCCTGCTCGTGCTCCAGGAGCTGGTCGAGAACGGCAATACGGTCGTGGTCATCGAGCACAATCTCGACGTCATCAAGACGGCTGACTGGATCATCGATCTGGGCCCTGAAGGCGGCGATGGCGGCGGCGAGATCGTCGCGGTCGGTCCGCCCGAAGACGTCGCCAAGGTCGATGCGAGCTGGACCGGGAAATTCCTGAAACAGACGCTCGCCAAGGACGAAAAGCGCACGAAAACCAAGACCAGCGCTGCGAAAGCGCCAGCCAAGCGTGCGAAGTCCGCAAACGGCGCGAAAACAAAAACCGCCGCCAAACGGACCACGAAAAAGCCCGCAGCCAAGAAAAAGAAGGTGGGAGCCTAGGGCGCGCGGCCGTGGTAAAAACCAGGAATATTGGATCGAAGCGACACCACTACGTGCCGCGGATGATTCAGAAACGATTCGCAGATCACGATGGAACTTTGTTTTTCGTTCGAAAGTCGGGAAACAATCCCGAAATCAAGAGAACCTCACCGCAAAATTTGTTCGTTGAGAAACATCTGAACGCTACATTTTCGGAACACGGCACGCGAAGCACAGAAACTGAAGAGTATCTGAGCGAACTTGAAAGTGGTGCAGATCCAATCATTGAAAAAATTGTCCAAACCGCCCGGAGCGGCACGCTTCCACAATTAAGTAAGTCGGAAAAGAGTGTGCTGGATACTTTCGTCTACAAACAATGGGCTCGAGTCTCATCCGATCAAGTTGGAGACTTTTTTGACCCTGAGGAGCTATTGGACGACCTCATCCGTCAATACCAATCCGAATTCGGTTCACTCAGTGCCGCAGAAGCGCAATTTGTCGAGAAGCCGCAATGGCGCACTCGACTGATGCACAATAGTCGAGTGCGAGCGCTGAGGTTGCCGAGCAATGAAGCAATCGATGTTCTGCGAATGCGCGGCTTAGGCATCGCCAGAATATCAAACGAACGGCGGGGCTTTATTGTTGGAAGCAGGCCTATCGTTAAATTCTGCGGAAAGAATTCGCACGTCTTAGAACCAACGACGGAACTCTGGTTCCCAATTACTCATGATGTCGTAATTACGCCATTCGGGCATTCTGGCGACGAGCGCTTGGTCGATTGCGAGAACGAATATCAGATCCGAAGGATCAATGAGGAAATTTTCGCGCAAAGCCACACTGCCGCTTCGCGCTCTAGAAAACTGTTAGAGTCACTCTTGCGTGTCGAACAATCGCGTGCGCGCAAGCAATAATAGTCGTTTAGCTCCAGCCAAACGACAACGCACTATGTAGTTGGCGAACGAGCCACCCCATTTCACTCGCGCGAGTGGGCAAATCGTTGCTCGCCCGGTTGTCCTTATCCAGTCGTGATGTAGCTGCGCATGGCTTCGGCTTCGGCTTCGGCCATGGCGATCTTGCGTTTCACGACGTCGCCGATTGAGACGATGCCCATCAGCTCGCCGCCGCTCATCACCGGCAAATGGCGCACGCGGCGCTGGGTCATGCAGGACATGAGTTCGTCGAGCGAAGCCTCCGGCCCCACCGTCACGACATCCTTGGTCATGCAGTCGCTGGTCTTCGCATCGAGCGCTGAAGCGCCTTTGCGCGCCATTTCGCGCGTGATGTCGCGTTCCGAGAGAACGCCCAGCACGCCGCCACTGGATGCAGTCACGATCACCGCGCCGATGCGCTTTTGATCCAGGACGCCGGCGACCTCGATCAGGGTGGCGTCCGGTCCGACCGTGACCACCTCGGAACCCTTTTCGGCAAGGATTGCGGCCACTTTCATCGCTTCGTCTCCTGTTCGGCGCCCGTCCTTCGCGCGCCAGGGACCAAGGATGATCCGCCCGCGCGGCGCTAAGTTCAATGTGCACCGCAGCAAAGCGCTGCCATTTCCGGAACCGAAACGAATGTCCCGGCGCGGCACAGGTCGGGGCGCGGATCGCGTTCGCGCCGTGCGCCATTGCGGTCGGCGCGCGCTCCCGGGTCAGGCGAATTCCCCTCAGACGCGTTTAATTCCAGCGCATTCGCCCTTGGCACGCCGGTTGCAGACTTCGCCTCAATCGGGAATTCAAACCGGAGCGTTCGCCAATGTCACACCGCCTCCCAGCAGGCAAAGCGGCCAAGACCGCAGCGCAAGCAGGCCTTCTCGCCGCAAGCGCCGCACTGGTCTTCGGCGCGCAGGCTTTCGCCGATCCGGTATCGACGTCTGCGAGCGGCTTTGAAACGCCTTACGGCCGGTATCGCGGCGCAGAACACCGCCCCTTCGATCCTTCCACGCGCAGCGCGAATGGCAATCGGGTCGTCATCAACGGGCGCATGCTCTTGGGCGAGGACGCCTCGACGCTTCCGCCGGGCCTGGCCCGGGACGTCTACGGAACGTCCGGACTCGCACAAGCTGTCGGCAATCAGCTGAACGTTGTCGTCGAAGGCGACAACAACACGGTGATCGTCGATTCCACACAAACCAACAACGGCGACGTCGAAGCGAACGTCGTTCTCAATGGGGAGCTCGACCTCGATGACTAAGAACCGAAGAAAGTCGCTTCTGTCCGCTGTGGCTATCGCGACCGCTTTCGCCGCCAGCGCGTGCGTTTCGCCCGTCGCCGGTCCGAATGGGAACTATGCCTCGCCGATCGGCAATGCGCCCGTCACCTCAAACCCGACGCCCTACACGCC
>JAUIEH010000581.1 GCA_030428405.1 Alphaproteobacteria bacterium | reverse complement strand
CGTGCCGCCGACATCGGGATAAAAGCCGATGCCGGTTTCAGGCATGGCGAGCAATGTTTTGTCGCCCGCCACGCGGTGGCCGCCATGCAGCGAGACGCCGACGCCGCCGCCCATGGTGACGCCGTCGATCATGGCGAGATAAGGCTTGGGGTAACGCTTGATGAGAACGTTGAGCTTGTATTCCTCGCGCCAGAACTCGACCGCGCGGCCATCGCCGGCCCGCCCGCTTTCGGCGATCATGCGTATGTCGCCGCCTGCGCAAAAAGCGCGCTCGCCTGCGCCCTCGACGACGACCGCCTTGACGCTCTCATCGTCGCGCCAGTCCAGGAGCGCGCGCGTCATCTCCAACACCATCTCAGTGTTGAGCGCGTTGAGCGCGTCGGGACGATTAAGCGTGATGCGGCCGATCGCGCCTTGTTTGCGCGCTATCAGGCTCGTTTCCGCGTTCACATCCGTTTCGGCCATGGCGCAAAGCTCCGTTGATTAATGGATCGACCGACGAGCGGCGGTGCAGCGGTGCGACGGTGCAGCGTTTGTGCTTTGCCAGCTACGCGGTCTGGAACGCGTTGAAGAACATGTCCGTGCCGACAAGAATGCCCGTTGCGACGACTGCGCCGAACAACATGCGCGGGTACAGACAATAAATGAAGCCGAGCACGATGACGCTGCCGCCTTCCAATATCTGTCCCCAGAGCGTTTCCGGCATCTGCATGTCCCAGTAGCGATAAAGACTGGTCAACACGAAACCGGCGAGGCAGCAAAGCGTGAAGATTTCCCAGGACGCCAGATTGCTCAAATGCGGATAACGCCGATACCAGCCGCGCGCACACAGACCGAGACCAATTAAGAACAGCGTGAGCACGGCGGCGAAGGGCGTGGGAATGTTGACGCCCACGACTGAACCGATCGCCGACCAGATCCGGTCGGACCACAGCGCAAACTGGTCTGCGACGCGGCGCAGCGCCTGGACGCCGAAATCGTAGCCGAACAGGCCCAAAAATCCGCTCGCAGAGGCGAGCCCGCCGATAATGGCGAACGCATCGGTCGGAGCGCGGCGCGCCTCGGTAAGCAACAAACTCATTTGCCGAGCAACTCCCGTGCGATGATGACGCGCATGATCTCGTTCGTGCCCTCAAGAATGCGGTGCACGCGCAAATCGCGCAAAATCCGTTCCACCGGATAATCCTTGAGATAGCCGTAGCCGCCATGGAGCTGCAGCGCGCGGTCGACGACCTGCCAGCACGCATCGGTCGCAAAACGCTTGGCCATGGCGGCGGCGCGCGTTGCGCTTGCGTCTTTGGCGTCGATGGCGCGCGCGGCTTCATAGACCATAAGGCGCGAGGCCTCGAGATCCGTCGCCATGTCGGCGAGCTGAAAGGCGGTGTTCTGAAATTCCGCAATCGCCTTGCCAAACTGCTTACGCTCTTTGACATAGTCCGTCGCCGCATCGAGCGCGGCCTGCGCCCCGCCCAGCGAACACGCCGCGATATTGACGCGCCCGCCGTCGAGCCCGGACATGGCGATCTTGAAGCCGGTTCCTTCCGGACCAAGACGATTTTGCGCCGGCACGCGGCAATTCTCGAAATTGACCTGCGCAGTGGGCTGCGCGTTCCAGCCCATCTTGCGCTCCTGGGCGCCAAATGAGACGCCTTCGCTCTCCTCGGTCACGATGA
>JAUIEH010000580.1 GCA_030428405.1 Alphaproteobacteria bacterium | reverse complement strand
GCCTTTCCCGCGCTCTACGCAATCCTTGCTCTGTTCGGCCTTTGGGGCGCGCTGGGCGATCCGTGGCGCGCCATCGCCTTCGCGGCGACGCTCGCAGCGGGCGCAGGCTTCGCGTTCGCGGGCTTGAGGTCGCATCCCTGGCCGGGCGCGACGGCGGCGCGACGCCGCGTCGAAGACGATTCCGAAATCGCCGGGCGTCCGTTCGAAGCGCTGAGCGATGCGCCCTCGAGCCCTGATCCTGCGAGCCGCGCCCTGTGGCGCGCCCATCAGGCGCGCATGCGCCGGGCCTTGCGCCAGGTGCGCGCGCGCCGGCCGCGCGCCGCCCTCGCCGCGCTCGACACCTTCGCGCTGCGCGGCGCCGTCGTCATTCTCGCCATTATCGGCTTTGCGTTCGCGCGCGGCGAAGCGGGCTTGCGCCTCGCCGACGCTTTTCAGCTCCGCGTCATGCTGCCGTCCGCCTCCGGCGCGCCGGTCGAGGCCTGGATCGATCCGCCCGCCTATACGGGCCGCGCGCCGGTCTTCCTGCACGCGCTCGCCGATCCCGACCGCATCCAGGCGCCGGCGGGCTCTCAGTTCGTGGCTCGCGTCGCCGGCGCCAATCGCGCCCCGCGCCTGACCATCGATGACGGCGAATCCCGTCGCATCGCGTTTGAAGCCGACGGCGCCGGCGCTTACGCCGTCACCGCCCCGCTTGATCGCTCGGCCACCATTCGCGTCGACGGCGCCTCGCGCGCAGGCTGGCGGGTGCGCGTGGTGGCTGACGAACCGCCCGAAGCCGTCTTTGTCGGCACGCCCGAGCCCGGCAATCGCGAGGCGCTGAGCTTCGCCTATGCCGCACGCGATGATTACGGCGTACTCGCGGTGGAGCTCGAAATCGCGCTGATGCAGGACGGCGAGGCTGTCACGCCCGAGCGCCGGCCGCTCGACATCGCGCCTGCGCGCGAAATCAATGACGACAGCGAAGTCATCGACCTGACCGAGCATCGCTGGGCCGGCCTGCCCGTGCGTCTGCGCCTGATCGTGCGCGATGCGCTGGATCAGGAAGGCGTCAGCCAGCCGGTCTTCATCGATTTGCCGGAACGTCTGTTCACGGACCCGTTCGCGCGCGCCATTGCGCAGCAGCGCTCCGACCTGATGCAGGTGACGGCGAGTTATGAACTTCCCCCGCTTGCCGGTCCGTTCACGGCGGAAGAGGCGGCGGCCCGGCCGGCGTTCCGCATGGAGCGCCCCGGCGCGCGGCTTGCGCGCGCGCCCGAAGACGTCCGCCGCGTGCGCGAAGCGCTGGAGCTTCTGACGGCTGCGCCCGATCTGTTTGCTGAAGACTTCATTCTTCAGATGGGTCTCTCCTACGCCTCCGACCGCATCGCCCAGGCGCGTTCGCGCGCGGATTATGCCGGCGTTGAGGACGTGTTGTGGGATGCGGCCCTGCGCGCCGAGTCCGGCGACCTGGCGGATGCCGAGCGCGCCATGCGCGCGGCCCAGCGCGCGCTCGCCAGCGCGCTCGCCCGCGGCGCGGATGAAGAAGAAATCATGCGCCTCATGGAGGAATATCGCGAGGCGGTCGGGCGTTATATGGAGGCGCTGCGCCAGGAAGCGATCGAGCAAGGCCGGATCGCGGAAGGCGGCGGCATGGAAGGTCTCGAATCCGCCGACATTGAAGACTTCCTCAACGCGCTTGA
>JAUIEH010000086.1 GCA_030428405.1 Alphaproteobacteria bacterium | reverse complement strand
CGCACAGCTTGATGCTGTTGAGCCCGCGCGCGGCGAGCAGCTCTCTTTCGAGGTCGCCGGCCTGACGATCGATTTGTCCAACCAGCCGCTCGACCGCGAAACGGTGGACGCGCTCACCGCGCTGGCCGGTGCGCAAGACACCTCCGGCGCCCTCAAAGCGATGATCGATGGCGCGCACGTCAATCCGACCGAAGACCGGCCTGCGCTGCACATGGCGCTGCGCGGCGCTGCGGGCGGCGAAGCGATAACGCGCGAAGTCGCCGACGCGCGGGCGCAGGCGCGCGCATTTGCAGAGGCGGTGCGCTCGGGCGCACGCAAAGGCGCGACTGGCAGAACCTTGCGCCACATCGTCCATATCGGCATAGGCGGCTCCGCGCTGGGACCGATGCTGCTCGCCGAGGCGCTCAAGCGCAGGCTTGATCCGGGCTTCACGCTGCGCTTCGCGGCGAATGTCGATCCGGCCGACATCAATGATGCGCTTGAAGGGCTCGATCCCGAAGCGACGCTGGTCTTCGTGGTTTCGAAGTCTTTCACCACGCAGGAAACCCGGCTGAACGCCGAAGCCGCGCGCGCCTGGCTGGCTGCGACACTTGGCGAGAAGGCCGGCGAGCATGTCGTCGCCATCACTGCGCGTCCCGATCGGGCGCAGGAATTCGGCGTGCGTCCGGACTCGATCTTTGCGTTCAGCGACTGGGTCGGCGGGCGCTATTCGGTGTGGTCGGCGGCGAGCCTGGCTGTTGAAACGGCACTCGAGCCGGGCGTGTTCGATGATTTCCTCGCCGGCGCAGCGGCGATGGACGCTCATGCGCGCGATGCGCAGGGGGCGGACAATGCGCCATTGATGATGGCGCTCGCCGAAATCTGGAACCGGAACTTTCTGGGACGCAGCGCACGCGCGGTGATTCCTTATTCGCGCCGGCTGACGCTCTTGCCGATGTTCCTGCAGCAGCTCGAAATGGAATCGAACGGCAAAGGCGTGACGCGCAGCGGCGCGGCGCTGGCCGCGCCCGCCCAGCCGGTGGTGTTCGGCGCGCCCGGCACGGACGCCCAGCATGCGTTCTTCCAGCAGCTCCATCAGGGGCTCGACGTCACGCCCGTGGACTTCGTCGGCGCGGTCGCCGACGCTGAGGCGCGACCGGAACAACATCGCGTGCTGCTCGCCAACATGCTCGCACAGGCCGCCGCGCTGAAACTCGGCAAGAGCGAAGGCGAGGCGCGTCAGGAAATGCGCGCGGCCGGCGCCTCAGAGGCCGAGGCCGACGCGCTGGCGGCGCATCGCCGCTTTCCCGGAGACCGTCCTTCGACGACGATTTTGATGGACGAGCTCGGCGCGCGCACGCTCGGCGCATTGATCGCGCTCTACGAACACAAGGTCTATTTCGAGAGCGTCGTCTGGGGGATCAACGCCTTCGACCAATGGGGCGTCGAGCTTGGCAAAACCATCGCCAAGGACGTTCAATACGCGCTGGATCAGGCCGCATCAGCTGGCGAGACAGCTGAGACTGTCACAAAACTCGACGGCGCCACGCTGCGCCAGATCGCACGCATTCGCTTGAAACCGGAATGATTCTGCGAACTTGCGTGCTTCAGCTGTTGACAAATTTGCATTGAATATCGTTCGATGGGGCGTCACGAAGTTCACACTCTCGTGACCGGCGTTTCAGGGAGGAGACGCCACTCTTTCGACCGACCGAATCTTAGCGGGCCGGCTTTGCCGGCCCGCCTTTTTCTTTTCAGGCTGGGATTACGTGTCAGAATAAGCTGACGCGCCGTGTCGCTAGAGGCCAAGCGCGTCGCGCATTTGCTGCTTGAGCGCTGAAGAGGCGCCGCTGATGCCGGCGACAAAATCGCGCGCATCCGCAGCGCTCGCATCATCGATCCGGATAAAGGTGCGCGCATCGCCAGGGCTTTGCACGAGGTCGACGCTGTCGCCATTGCGCGCGAAAGCGAGCGCGCCGTCGCCGCCATCTTCCGGCGCTGCAGCGAGCACGTCTCCCGAGACGAATTCAGCGCCTTCAGCGTCGCGGCGAATGCCGGCCCAGCGGCCATTGGGCGCTGAAGCCGCGTTCACGGACGCGCCGAATGTCGGGTCCTCGATGACGAAAAGATCGTAGGTCTGTGCGCCGGCTGCGGCGGCGAGGGTGAACGCTGCGATGAGCGCGGCGCAAAGTCGGCGGATCATGGTGGCCTCCAGATCGGTGCAGCGCGCCACTATGCAGCAAATCTCGGCGCAAAAGCGGCGGGCGCACAGGCGCTGCGTTCAGCCGCGTTCTCTCAGCTTGGCGAGCGCGAAGACCGCGAGGCCGGTGATCAGCGCGGCCAAGGCCAGAACCGCCGAGACGGCGAAGAAGATGAACTTGACGCCGGTCGCTGCGCCCGCGAGCGCGCCGAAGGCGCCCGGCGACAAGGGGTCGAGGGCGAGGGCGCCGGTCAGGCTGAGATTTTCGACGAACTCCGCCGCCGCCAGACCCGCGGGCGCGAGGACGAGAAAACGCAGCGCCGAATGCGCCTGACCGATCGCGCGCAGGCCAAAGCCGATCAGCGCCGCGAGGCCTGCGGCGAGCAGCGCCGCGTTGATGATGTCGAGGCCCTGAAAGATCAGCGCCAGGCCGACGGCTTCCGAGGCGACAACGCTGCGCAGACGCTCTGCGGCGAGGGCTGCGCTGAAGAACGGCGTTTCCTCGAGCGTCACGCCGCCCTGTGCGGCGGCGTATTGGGCATATATCCCGGTCGCGAAAAGCGCGGCCTGGAACCAGATGATCGGCGCTGCGACATGTGCGAGCAGGCGCCAGCCCCGCGTGCGCTCAGTGAAATATGTGACCATTGGCGACCAGATTTCGTTGCTCGCCGACGACGCCGGCAATGGCGTCGCGGACCGGTTTGCGCAGACTGTTTTGGCGCTTTCCTGGCGCGACGCCAATCACAGTTTTGCGCGCCGGCGGCGGATTAGTGCGGCGGCGCGCAGCTTCTTGCGTGCGCACTCTCCCGGGCGGCGCGGGGACGTGCGCCGCCCGGGAGGGCTCGCATCCGCGCCGGGAGGGTGCGCGCAGCAATGCTAGAGGTCGAGCGCCTCGATCATGGCGCGGCGCAGATGGCGCGGCGCATCGTCGAGGTCCTCGATGAAGTCGCGCGCGGAATCTGCGTCGGCGCCGGATATCTCGACCCGTGACACACCGTCGGCGCTGTCCACGAGGACCTGCTCGCCGTCTCCGCTGGTGATGACGACCTGGCTCGTATCCGCTTCCTCGTCTGACTGAACGAAGACGGCGGAATCGCCGTCGATGATGCTGACATGCGAGTGCGAGTCGCTGCTTCCGATGGAGACATGAGAGTGGCCATGGCGATGTTCGCCATCGAGCATCTCATCGGCGACCATTCTCGCGCCGACGGCCGCGCGCGCGGCGCCTCCTTCGAGCAGTTCGCCGTCATCGCCGTCCATCCGGATGGCGGCCCAGTCGCCGTCATCTGAGGCGACGGCGTAGATATCGACGTCCTGATTCTCGTCATCGATGATGAACAGCGTGTAGTCGGCGAAGGCGGCGCCTGCGCCGAAAATGGCGGCGGCGGACGCGACGAGCAGGCGTTTCATGGGAGAGCCCCTTTATTTTGATTTATCGATTTACGTGAAGAAGATGCCGCGCTCGCCCGGCGGCGTCACGTGAACAATCGGTAAGCGAGCCGTTCGGACCGCGTCCGCGCCAAGAAAAAAGGGCGGCCCGTCGGGCCGCCCTTCAAGTTGGGGGAGATTGCTTTGAGTTTGCTTAGAACTCGTAGCGAAGTCCCATGCGGATGGACCAGACCGAGTCCGTCAGGTCACGGAAGCTCGTGTCGCGATCGCGGAACGAGTTGAAGCGGTAGACGCAGCTGCCTTGCGTCGTGCAGGACGTGCGCGCCGCATCTCCCGTCAGCGCGGTGGCGCCGGCGATGCCGTTGAGGGCGACATCGGCCGAGGACACGAGGTCCGCGCCGACAATGTGGGCTTCGTCGAAGGACGGCCCGTCATGCTGCGTGCCCCAACTCTCGCTCAAAAGGTTCAGGACGTTCTCGATGTCGAGGACGAACATGAACCGGTTCTCGCCGACAAAGCGCTCCGCGCCCCAGATGCCGGGCAGTTCCTGCTGGAAGCGCAGGTTCCAGATCTGGTTCCACGCCGATTCGTCGTCATTGCGCGCGACGATGCCGCCGGTGGCGAGATTGTGGGCCTGAACGTAGTTGTAGAACGCATTCTGATCGAAGCCCGGTGCGAACACGACATTGGGATCGGCGAACGCGTTGCCGGAAACGGCCGGCACATAGAGCAGGTCGTTATCGTACGGGCTTTCGAAATTGCCCTGACGTCCGAACAGCGCGTTGCCCGAGCTGACATCGAAGGTGTAGCTGAACGGCTCGCCCGACGTGACCGTGCCGAACAAGTCGACGCGGCTCATCAGGTCACCGATGAATTCACGCTCATAGGAGAAGTTGAACGTGAACGCGTGTTCGGTCGCATAGGGCGAGGTCGCGAGTTCCGGGTTGTTGCGGTCCGCAGTGATGTACGAGCGGAAGTTCGAAACCGCGCGCGAGGATGAACCAGGCGTCACGCTCTCTGCGTCGGTATAGGCATAGGACGTATAGAAACCGAAGCCGTTGTCATACTCGTTCGACAGGCTGACGGCGAAGGTAAAGGCGCGGCCTTCATCGTCGTTGGTCAGCTCAATGACGTTATCGACGCCGAGGTCTTGCAGGTCGGCGTAGATCGGACGGCCGTCCGGCGCGACGCCGACGGGCTGGGTCGCGGCGAGGTCGGTCTGAGCGAGGTTCACCCAGCGGAAATCCTCGTTGACCTGGCTGTAGAGGATCGAGGCGGTCAGCAAATAATCATTGCCGAAATTGCCTTCGGAACCGAAGTCGAGGTCGAACTCCTGCGCGACCGTGACGCTGGCCTTCCAGACCGACGGGATTTCGAAATCCGGATCGATCGTGTCGATGAAGGTCGGCGTGTTCGGATTGGAGGCGGCGATGTCGTTGAGCAGCACCGCCGGTATGACGCGCGGATCGACGCCGGCGACATTGGAGGCCGAGGCCGAGAAGATCTGCGGCTGGAACGCGTTCGAAATCCAAACATGCGGCTCGCCGCCCGAGAACAGGCCGACGCCGCCGGTGATCGTCGTGCGATCGAACGGCTCATAGCGGAAGCCGAAGCGCGGCATGATGACGTCGACGCCGTCGAGATTGTCCTGGTTCGAACGACCATAGGCCGCCAGGAAGTCCTCACGCAGCGGCGGAACATCGGTTTGCTCGAAGCGCTCATAGCGAACGCCGCCCGTCAAAGCGAGGTTCGGACGGATTTGCCATTCGTCCTGGAAGAACGCCGCCCAACGCTGATAGCCCCACTCGGCGGCCGCGTCCGAAGAGTTGTTCGAGATGACGTTGCGATAAGCAACGCTCGTGGCGTTAGCCGCCTGCAGCTCTGCGACCGTGTCGAAGATGTAAGTGCCGAGCGTGTCGGACGCGAACAGATTGTAGAGCTGGTAGTCTTCGTAGTCCGCGCCGAACGTGAACAGGTGGTCGCCCCAGCTATATTCGCCGGACGCAAACACGGTCCAACGTTCGTCGTTGAAGTCGTTGGCGTGACGGAAACGGTCGCAGCCGCCGACAAAGGTGACGTCGCTGGGCGCGGAAAGAAGCCCGTCGAGCGGCGTGCCCGCGACATCGGCCGCAGACAGACGAAGCTGGATTTCCCCGACATTGCGCCCGGCGTTGCAGGCCTGGCCGCGATCGAAGGTCTTGTTGCCGATGCGCAGCGTGGTCGAGAAATTGTCCGTCCAGTCGGAATAGAGCTGAGCGGAATAGGATTCGAGCAGCAGCGGCGCGCCGTACCAGGCCGATTCAAAGCTCGTGCCCGAGGTGTTGGTTTCGTTTTCCTCGGTGCGGTTATAGGTCACGACCGCGCGATGGTCGTCGGTGATGTTGGCGTCGAAACGCGCGAAATAGCGGATCGTTTCTTCTTCGAGGTTCGTCGTGGACGGACGACCGCCGACATCATAGCCGAGCGAATTCTGGATCACCTGACGAGCGGCTTCGAAGAACGCCGGATCGACATTGTTCTGCGCGTCGCTGGACGCAAAATCGCCAGGCGCGCCGGAGGTGAATTCTTCATAGCCGAGCGAGAAGAAGACGCGGTCGCGAACGATCGGGCCGCGCAGCGTGAAGCCATATTCTTCTTCTTCGAACGTTCCCGGATCGACGTCGACATTGCCGAAGGCGCGCGTGCCGCGCATGCCGTCATTGGTGAAGTAGTAATAGGCCGAACCGTCGAATTCATTCGAGCCGCCGCGCGTGACGACATTGACCAGACCGCCGATATAGCCGCCCGAGGTGACGTCATATTCCGAGGCGACGACCGAGGCGGATTCGATGGAGTCGAGCGAAATCGGCGAACGATTGGACGGATAGACCGAGGTCGAAAGGCCGAAATCGTCCGTGACGCGCACGCCGTCGACGGCGAGATTGTTGAAGCGGCCGTTGAAGCCGCCGATCTGCAGGCTGCCCGTGCCGGACGACTGGACCAGCGGATCGCGCGTCAAGAGCGAGGTCAGGTCGCGGTCGAAAGACGGCTGATTGGTGATGTCGGCGGCGTTGAAGGAGGAACCCACGCCGTTGGCGAGGTCGATCGATTCGACCGCCGAGCCGCGCACGACGATGGTTTCGCGCTCTGCGCTGCGCAGCGTCAGCGTCAGCGGGTTTGAGCCGCTGGCCTGAAGCCAAATGCCTTCGAGCACGACCGGCTCATAGCCGGACGCCGCAACAGTCACCGTGTACGGACCGCCGATGCGCAGGCCGCTTTGCGAGTAAGAACCGTTGGCCGAAGTCGTCGCGCGCGCCGCCGTATTGGTGGGCGTGTGAACAAGCGTGATCGACGCGCCGGCGACCGGCGCGCCAGATTCTGAAACGACGACGCCGCGAACGCCGGCGGCCGTGTCCTGCGCATAGGCTGCTGTCGCGCCCGCGCCAGCGATGATCGCCGCAACGGCGACGCCGCCGCAGAGTTGTCTTACCAATGACATTTTTCTGGACCCCCCAGGTCTCCACCGATGGCGCGAGTTCGCCCCATCCCACAGCGGGTCCGCATAGGGATCGATTGCAACAACTCCGCAAAGGAATTTCAAAATTGCGGTTACAGAGGGATGACAGTTTCGCGAACGCGCAAACCGATAGAACTTTCGGCCTTTGCTCAACTCACGGGCGACGGCGCTAATCCGTTGGCGTGCAACGAGATTTGATGCTGCGCTGCAAAAAATTCGCGCGCGACCCGGTGCAAATTGTCGCTGTCGCCGGGAAGCCACAGCGCCGTCGTCATCGCGCAACCTGTGGACAAAATCGGCGGCGAAACGCCGGTCGCGGGCGCTCGGTTCTGCGCGCCGCTCGCCGACGCCGAAAATGTGGTTCGGTTTAAGGTCGTGTCCGGATGAATGCGTTTTGAGTGACGCAAACCGAGCGGACCGAAATCGCTGCGCCACAGAAAAAAGGAGCGGCCCGAAGGCCGCTCCTTAATGGTCTCAGTGCTGAGCGTCTGGACTTAGAAGTCCATGCCGCCCATGCCGCCGCCCGGCATCGCCGGTGCGGAGTCTTTCTTCGGATGCTCGGCGACCGCGGCTTCCGTCGTCAGGATCAGGCTGGCGATCGAAGCTGCATCCTGCAGCGCCGTGCGCACGACCTTGACCGGGTCGATAATGCCGGCCTCGACGAGATCGAGGAATTCCTCGGTCTGCGCGTTGAAGCCGAAATTGGCTTTGTTTTCGTCATTGATGCGGCCAACGACGATGGAGCCTTCGACGCCCGCGTTTTCGGCGATCTGGCGAACCGGCGCTTCGAGCGCGCGGCGCACGATCTGAATGCCGGCGTCCTGGTCGTCATTGTCGCCTTTGACGTCGATGAAGCGGGCCGCGCGCAGAAGCGCGGTGCCGCCGCCGGGCACGATGCCTTCTTCGACAGCGGCGCGGGTGGCGTTGAGCGCGTCATCGACACGGTCCTTGCGCTCTTTCACTTCGACTTCCGTCGCGCCACCGACCTTGATGACCGCAACGCCGCCGGCCAGCTTGGCCAGACGCTCTTGCAGCTTCTCACGGTCGTAATCCGACGTCGTGTCTTCGATCTGACGACGGATTTGCGCGACGCGCGCTTCGATGTCGCCCTTCGCGCCGGCGCCGTCGACGACCGTGGTGTCGTCTTTGGTGATGGCGACGCGCTTGGCCGTGCCGAGCATGTCGATATTGACGTTCTCGAGCTTGATGCCGAGGTCCTCGGAAATGACCGTGCCGCCCGTCAGGATGGCGATGTCTTCCAGCATCGCCTTACGACGATCGCCGAAGCCCGGCGCCTTGACGGCCGCGACCTTGAGGCCGCCGCGCAGCTTGTTGACGACCAGCGTGGCGAGCGCTTCGCCTTCGACGTCTTCCGCGATGATCAGCAGCGGACGCGAGGACTGCACGACGCTTTCCAGGATCGGCAGGAGCGGCTGCAGCGAAGACAGTTTCTTCTCGTGCAGCAGGATGAAGGGATCTTCGAGATCGGCCTTCATCTTGTCGGCGTCGGTGATGAAATAGGGCGAGAGATAGCCGCGGTCGAACTGCATGCCCTCGACGATGTCGAGTTCGGTTTCCAGCGACTTGGCTTCTTCGACCGTGATGACGCCTTCATTGCCGACTTTGTCCATGGCCTTGGCGATCATCTCGCCAATCTCGACTTCGCCGTTGGCGGAGATGGTGCCGACCTGAGCGATTTCGCCGTTGGTCGAGACCTTCTTGGCCTTCTTCTTGAGGTCGCCGACGACTTCCGCGACGGCCTTGTCGATGCCGCGCTTGAGGTCCATCGGGTTCATGCCGGCGGCCACGCGCTTCATGCCTTCGCGAACGATGGCCTGCGCGAGAACCGTGG
>JAUIEH010000085.1 GCA_030428405.1 Alphaproteobacteria bacterium | reverse complement strand
TTGAGGAATGAGAGAATGCGTTGTCGCTGATAATCGCGCAGCCCGAAGGCGTAGAGCCCGAACATGCCGATGGCGCCGAACACGGTCGCTGCGATGATCAGATGCCAGCGCAGGCCGGAGAGGAAGATCAAGACGGCGCCCGTGCCGACGAGCAACAACGCCGTGCCGAGGTCAGGCTGGCGCACGATCAAGAGCGCCGGTACTGCGATCATCATCAAAGGCGGCACATGCGCGATCGGGAAGCCCGAGCGAACCGCCGAATACGGAATGTCGTTATAATATTTGGCGATCGCCATGACCGTGGTCAGCTTGACGAATTCCGACGGCTGATGCCGGAACGGCCCGATTTCGATCCAGCGCGTCGCCCCCATCGCCGTCGTGCCGTAAAGCTCGACCGCCACCAGCAATAACAGCCAGACGAAATAAGCCGGATAAGCCGCCGTCATCCAGAGACGCAGCGGCAACAGCGCCAAAGCGAGCATCAGCGCGAACAACAGCGCATAGCGCGTGGCGTGGCGTCCCGCCCAAGGCGTCCACGACATGTCGCCTACGGAATAAAGCATGGCGACGCCGACGCCGGCGAGCATGGTGATGAGCAGGATGAACAGCCAGCCCTGCGCGCCCATGACGAAAAACTTGCCGCGCATTGACGGCGAGTCGCTGTCCGGCGTTCTGAATGTGAGGCTCACGTTTCCGCCTCCGCTTCGGCCTGAGCCGCACGCAAATCCGGGTCGCGGCGCAGGATCTCGCGCAAAATGTCGCGCGCCGGACGCGCCGCCGCCGTCGAACCGCCGCCGCCATGCTCGACGACCACGCAGACCGCGTAGCGCGGCTGATCATAAGGCGCAAAGCACACGAACAGTCCGTGATCGCGCCGCCGCCAGGGCAGGTCCTGATTGCGTATGACGCCGCGCGCGCGCTCTTCGGCGGTGATGCGCCGCACCTGGCTCGTGCCCGTCTTGCCGCCCATTTCGATGCCTGGAATGTCGACGCCGACCTGGCCGAGCGCATTGAACGCCGTGCCGCCCCATTCATGGCAGACCCCATGCATGGCGTCGCGAATGAGGGCGATATGTTCGGCGTCGGCGACCGGGCCGTCTTCGGGCATGGCGACCGGCTGGAACGGCTCGTCCTCAAGCACGATGCGCGGCATGACCGGCCGGCCGCCATTGGCGATGCGCGCCGTCATCACCGCTAGCTGCAAAGGCGAGGTCAAAAGGAAGCCCTGGCCGATGCCGGTGTTGAAGGTCTCGCCTTCCGCCCACGGTTCATCATAACGCGCACGCTTCCAGGCTTCGGTCGGCACGAGACCTTCGCGCACGCCAGGCGCCTCGAAGGGATAGCGCTCGCCCAGACCGAAGCGATGGGCTTCATCCGCCAACGCATCAACGCCGACGCGCCGCGCCATCTCATACATATAGACGTCGCAAGAGCGCTTTATGGCGTCGCGCATGTTCACCGAGCCATGCCCGCCGCGCCGCCAGCAATGGAAGGTCCGGTCGCCAAGCCGGGTCGAGCCGCCGCAATAGACGCGCTCATTCGGGCTGTGACCGGCGCGCAGGGCTGCAAGCGAGGTGATCATCTTGAAGGTCGAGCCTGGCGGATAAACGCCCGTCAGCGGCTTGTTGAACAATGGCGCGCGCTCGTCATTGACGAGTGCCGCATATGCGCGCGGATGAATGCCCGCGGCGAAGAGATTGGGATCGAAGCCCGGCGCGGAGGCGCAGCAGATGACCTCGCCGGTTTCGACATTGATGCCGACAGCGGCCGCGCTTTCCCCGCGCAGACGCGTTTGGGCATAGGCCTGAACTTGGCCGTCGATCGTCAGGCGCAGATCCTCGCCCGCGCGCGTGCCGCGATCGAGCGAGATTTCGCGGATGACGCGGCCATAGGCGTCGACCTCGACGCGCAGCTCGCCCCATTCGCCCTGCATGCGCTGGTCTTGCGTCAGCTCGAGCCCCGCCCGTCCGACGCGGTAACCCGGATGGCGCAAAAGCCGCGCAAGCGCTGCGCGCTGTTGAGCGTCTGGCGCATTCGACAAGCGTTCTTCGATCGCGGTGTCGTTGGGCTTGGCGACATAACCGACGACATGCGCGAAGGCGTCGGCGTCGCGCCTGCGCTCGCCATCGGCGTCGCGCAAGCCATAGGCGCGGGTCTCGCCGGCATGCGCGATAACGCCGGGAAGCTCTGGACGCAGAACATTCACGCGCGCAAACGCGTCCCAGTCGAGATTGTCCGAGATGACGACCTGATCATGCGAGCGCGCCGAACGGATGCGCCGATGCGCGCTCGCCAGACGCGAGGGATCGATTTCGCCATTGGGCGAGAGCAGCGAGAATATCCGCTCAAGCGCGCGGTCACGGTCGCCGATCCGCTCTGGGATGACCGAGACCTGATAATTCTCCTCGTTATCCGCAATCACGGCGCCATAGCGGTCGAGAATACGGCCCCGGCTCGGCGGCACGAGCAAATGGTTGAACTGGTTGTCGTCGGACAGAAGCTGATATTCTTCAGACTGAAGTACCTGAAGCTGATAGAGCCGCGCCGTCAGTCCGCCAAATGCGCCGACGCCGGCCGCGCCCAGAAGAAAGGCGCGCCGGGAAAAAGTCTTGGCGCTTTCATCGCGCCTCGGATCGCGGTGCAGGCTCATGCGCGCTCCGCATTGGCGACGCCGACGGAGCCGAACCCGCCCAGGAGACGAGCGGCGAGCGCGCCGACTACGATGGTCAGAACAGCCTGAGACGCGAGCGCCATAAAGCCCGGCGGCCGGCCAAGACCGACCCAGCCGACGATCCACGCAGCGATCGCGCCGGCGATGACGGCGAGCGCGAAGCCGAGCCAGGCCGCTGCGGCCGTCTGGCCGGCGAGCGCGTCGCGCTGCAGGGCGGCCACGCCGTAAATCACGACAAATCCGAGTGCGAACGGTCCAAGCGGTCCGCCGCTGATGTAATCCTGCGCAAGGCCGAGCGCGAAGGCGGCGATGCTCTGAGCGATGCCGGGCCTGAGCGCGCCCCACATATAAGCCGTCACAGCCGCCAGCCACGGCATGGCGACGTCGATCCCGCCAATGCGCGAGGGCGCGACAAACAGCAAAATTCCGATAATGGCCAGGACCAGACCGAAGCCGAAAACGCCGACGCCGGCCGCTTTGACCGTCGGCCTCATCCCCCGCCCCCGGTCTCATCCGCGCTCGCGACCGCAGCAGCGTCGTCCTCAGCGGCTGCGACCGGCGCCGCGTCTGCGCCGCCGCCTTCTTCGCCTTCGACTTCAGCCTCGGCCTCCGCAGCAGCGGCCGCCTCTGCGGCGGCGGCGTCGGCGGCTGCTTCTTCTTCAGGCGAAGCCGGGAACGAGAAGCGCACCACACGGACATAATCGATGGGCGCATCAGAGGCGTAAGGCCTGACGCGCCAGACGCCCTGATCATCGTTGAACGCAACGCCGACGGCGAGACCGCGCGGCAATAGTCCCGCGTCGCCCGACGTGACGATGCGGTCGCCCTCGCGCAGCCCGTGCCCGCGCGGCAGAAACTCAAGCCGCGGCAGATCGGTATTGTCGCCGGCGAGAATGGCGCGGGTGTCGTTGCGGTCTGCAATGACGGGCACGCGCGAGTTGATGTCCGACAACAATAATATGCGCGCCGAGCGCCGACCCGCCGTCACGACCCGGCCGACCAGTCCGCGTTCGGACAAAGCCGCCTGACCCGGTTCGACGCCATGCTCGCGTCCCGCATTGACAAGACGAGCGCGCACGAATGGGCCGGAGGTCTCCCCGACGAGACGCGCGACCACGCCTTCCGCAGTCGGATCGGGCACGACATTGAGGAGCCGCTCATAGCGCTCCATCTTGTCGATCATCGAGCGCGCGAGGTCATACCACTGGATCAGCTCGGCGTTTTGCTCGCGCAGACGGCGGTTTTCCTCAACCACGTCCATATGTTCGGAAAAGCGGTCGCCCAGGCGCCGGATCGCGGCGAATGGCGCAGCGGACACGTTTTGCGTGGGGGCCATGGCGTCGTCGACGGCGCCGCGGCTTGCGTCAACCCAATCGGCGCCGCGCGTGAACACGGCCAGACCGACCGCTGCGAGCGCCAGGCCGACGACGGACAGGCGCGCGAACGCTCCGCCGAAGCGGCTGGGCCGGCGTCTTGTCCGCCTGCGTTCGCTCATCGCTCAGCTCCCGCGCCTCCTCAAACAGCGGCGGTGAGCAAGTTCCGCATCGCGTTGAGGTTTTCGAGCGCTTTGCCTGAGCCGAGAACGACGCAGGAAAGCGGATCATCCGCGATCGTCACGGGAAGCCCCGTGCGCTCGCGCAATTCGGCGTCGAGATTGCGCAACAATGCGCCGCCGCCGGTCAAGACAATGCCCTTATCCACGATATCGGCGGCGAGCTCGGGCGGCGTCGCTTCAAGAGCGACTTTGACCGCGTCCACGATCTGCTCGACCGGTTCCGACAGCGCTTCGGCGACCATCGCTTCGGTGACGCGAATTTCGCGCGGCACGCCGCGCATCAAGTCGCGTCCTTTGACCTCCATCGACAACCCGTCGCCATTCGCGGGCGCCGCGGCCGTGCCGATCTCGGTCTTGATGCGCTCGGCCGATGTTTCGCCGAGCAGGAGGTTCGATGTACGGCGCAAATAGTTGATGATCGCTTCATCCATCTTGTCGCCGCCCACGCGCACCGAGCGCGAATAGACGATGCCGCCCAGCGACAAGACCGCGACCTCGGTCGTTCCGCCGCCAATATCGACGACCATGGAGCCGGAGGCTTCGTGAATCGGCAGACCTGCGCCGATCGCCGCCGCCATGGGCTCTTCGATCAGATAGACTTTGCGGGCGCCGGCGGCGAGCGCGCTTTCATGGATGGCGCGGCGCTCAACGGCGGTGGCGCCGGAGGGCACGCAGACCACGATCTGCGGGTTCACGAAGGACCGCCGGTTATGCACTTTCTGGATGAAGTGCTTGATCATTTCCTCGGCGACGTCGAAATCCGCGATGACGCCGTCGCGCATCGGCCGGATGGCCTCCATATGGCCGGGCGTCTTGCCCAGCATCTGCTTGGCTTCATGGCCGACGGCCTTGACCACCTTGCGCCCGTTCTCCACCGCAAAGGCCACAACTGAGGGCTCATTGAGCACCACGCCGCGCCCCTTGACGTAGACGAGCGTGTTCGCCGTGCCGAGGTCGATCGCCATATCGGCCGACATCATTCCAAAGAGACTGGCAAGCATAGCGGACGTCGTCCTTTCAAACGCCTGTCGGGAGAAGGCGAACGATGCGACTCGCCTCGCAAGCGCCACACCCTTTGTGCGGCGCGGTGTGGTTATTTGCAAGCCGGGCCGACCGCACGGAATTGGGCATGATCAATCGCTCCGCGATTCGCGTTCACGAAGAAAGTGCCGCGCGATCAACATGACGGCGAGCCAAGCGGCTGCGCCAAGCGCCAATCCAAGCGCCAGACGCCAATCCCCGCCTGTCGCCAGCTCGACCACGCCCTGTCCTGCGAAGGCGATCAGCGCGGTCTTGGGGATGATGCCCAGCCCGGTGCCGAACAGAAATGGCAGCCGGCTCGCGCGCGACATGCCGATCGCCATATTGACGACGATGAAGGGCGCAGACGGCACGATGCGCACCAAAAGCGCGGTCATGAAGCCGTTGCGGCCGACAAAAGACGAAATTCGGTTCGCCGCCGAGCCGGCATAGCGATTGACCAGATCCGCGCCGAAGCGTCGGGCGAGCTCAAAGTCGAACGCCGCCGACACCATGGTCGCCAGCCAGGAGTACAAAAAGCCGCGCGTCGGGCCGAACGCCACCACGGCGGCGGCGATGAGCACGAATTGCGGCGCGCCGATAAAGGCGGCGAGCGTGAACACGACGATGGCCGCCGGCAAAGCCCACGGGCTTTCCGCGTTCGCCTGCATCCAATTGATCAAGGGTGCGTCGTCTTCGTCGAAAAACGCCGTCGTGCGTCCCATGACGAAGATCAACGCAACCAGGGATAGCAACACCAGCGACACGGAGATGGCGCGGACAGCGCGTGAGTCTAAGTTGTTGAAATATCTAAACAGCGCCTTCATCAACCGCCCATCGCCCGTCCGGGGAGCCGCGTCATAGCGAGACAATCGCGGCATGACCAGTGCTGGAACCAGCAACTCGCTCGCCAAGCTTGGCGCACAAGGCTCAATCGCGTTTCAGAGCGTCGTGGAGCGCCGCGGCGGGCCCCTCGATCGGGTGGGATTTCAGCGCCGCGCGGGTTGCGTGGAAATTCGGCTTGCCGGCGCGAGCTTCTTCCATCCAGTCCTCAGCGAACCTGCCCGTGCGGATGTCTTCAAGCGCTGCGCGCATGGCCGCCTTGGCGTCCTCGCCGATAATGCGCGGCCCGGTCCGATAAGCGCCGAATTCGGCGGTGTCGGAAATCGCCTCATACATCTGCGCGATGCCGCGCTCGAACATCAGGTCGGCGATCAGCTTCACCTCTTTGACGACGTCGTAATACGCCATATGCGGCGCAACGCCGCCCTCCTCGACGAGAATGCTCCAGGCCGCGCGCACGAGTTCCACCATGCCGCCGCAGAGCACGGTCTGCTCGCCATATAGATCGGCGACGCATTCCTCCGCGAAGCTCGTCTGCATGACGCCGACGCGGCCCCCGCCAATCCCCGCCGCATAAGACAAGACGAGGTCGAAGGCGGTCCCGCTTGCGTCCTGATGCGCCGCCACGATGCAGGCGAGCCCGGAGCCCTGCTCGTAATTGGCGCGCAGCCAGCGGCCCGGCCCCTTGGGCGCGCATAAAAGGACATCCACGCCAGGGGGCGGCGCGATGAAGCCGAAATGGACCGCGAAGCCATGGCCGAACAATAAGGCGTCGCCATCGCCGAGATACGGAGCGATGTCGGCGGCGAAGACGTCGGCCTGGGCTTCATCCGGGATCAGCAAGGCGACGAGGTCGGCCCATCGCGCCGCCTCCGCGGTCGGCAGCGCGCGCACGCCGTCCGCTTCGGCCTGAGCGGCTTTGTCCGATCCCGCGCGCACGCCCGCCACGACCTCGACGCCGGAGTCTCTGAGATTGAGCGCATGGGCGCGGCCCTGATTGCCGTAGCCTATGACGGCGACCTTGCGCCCGCGCACCAGTGAGAGATCGCAATCGGCGTCCGCCCAGACGCGAAACGGCGCGCCCGCGCGCGGCGCGGCGGTGTCAGAAGTCATGCATCATCCTCGCTGGCGTGTTGCAATGCATCATGCCGATCGCGACTGCTGCGTCAGCCCGGGGGCGAAGAAAATTCAGCGCGCGCTGCGTCGATGTCGGCCGGATCAGCCAGAATGGGCCAGTCACCTTGCCGGCCGCGCAGCCAGGTGCGCTGCCGCTTGGCGTATTGGCGCGTGGCGATGGTGATGGCCTCGGCGGTTTCCTCAAGATTCGCCTCGCCTGCAATCAAAGCGGAGATTTCAGGCACGCCGATGGCCTTCATCGCCGGCAGCGCCGCATCGAGTTTGCGCGCGACCAGACGCTCCACCTCCTCGACTGCGCCTTCGACCAGCATCCGGCGCGCGCGCGCAGCGATCCGCGTCCGCGAGACGTCGCGACCGGGATCAACGATGAGACCGCGCCAGCGCGCCGGATCAAGCGCAGGTCCGCCCTGTTCGGCGCGCCAGTCCGTCAGGCTGCGCCCCGTGCCGAGAGCAATCGCCACGATCCGCTCAAGCCGCTGCCGGTCAGCGACCGCCAGCGCATCCACGGCCTCAGCATCCAGCACGCGCGCTTTGGCGAGCAGCGCGTCCGCGCCTTCTTCCTCGGCGATGCGGCGGGCCTCGGCGCGGGCGTCGTCGCCTGGATCCGGCATGTCGGCGAGCCCCTGCAAAAGCGCCTGCAAATAAAGCCCCGAACCGCCGACAATGACCGGCCGGGCGCCGCGCGCTTCAATGTCCGCAATGACGCTGCGCGCTTCGTGCGCCCAGGCGCCGGCGGAATGGCGCAACGCTGCATCGACATGGCCATAGAGGTGATGCGGGGCATGCTGCTCATCCTCCCGGCTCGGCCGAGCGGTGATGACGCGCAGATCGCGATAGACCTGCATCGCGTCCGCATTGACGATCTCGCCGCCAAGGCGTTCGGCCAGACGCAGCGCGAGCGCGCTCTTGCCGCTGGCGGTCGGACCGGCGATGACAAGGATCGGGACAGACATGTCCTGCATTCTAGCGAGTCTTTCCGCCCATGCGCCTAGTCGCCGTCGCCGTTTCATCGCCGGAACATGCCGAGCGCGCCCGCCAGGGGCTCATCGGCGCATTCACGCGCGTGACCGGCGGCAGGCTCGGCGCCATGGCCGCGCCGCCGGAAGGGCTGAAGCTCGCCGATGCTCCGTTTGCGGCCTATGAGGTCGTGCTGACCGGACACGGGCCGCATGAAGCGCGCGCAGCGCTCGCCGATGCGTTTCAGGACGCGCCCGTCGATTGGTGCGTGCGCCCGGCCGATCTGCCGCTGCCCAAGCTCGTCGTTTGCGACATGGATTCGACCATTATCGACTGCGAGTGCATCGACGAAATCGCCAGGCTTGCGGGACCTGAAACGGGCGCAGCCATCGCCGCCGTCACCGAAGCCGCCATGCGCGGCGAGCTGGATTTCGAAACCTCCCTGCGTGAGCGCGTGCGCGCTTTGGAGGGACTGCCCGTCGAAGCGCTTGAAACGGTGTGGGCAGAGCGCGTCCGGCTCAATCCAGGCGCGGCCGCCATGATCGCGGCGGTGCGCTCGGAAGGCGCCTTCGCAGCGCTTGTCTCCGGCGGTTTCACATTCTTTACAGCGCGCGTGGCGGCTGCGGCGGGCTTTGACGCTCAGCACGCCAACAAACTCGCCGTTGAAGATTCACGCCTCACAGGCGAGGTGGAAGAGCCGGTCCTCGGCCCCAACGCCAAGCGCGATTATCTCGAGCGTTATATGCACGAG
>JAUIEH010000579.1 GCA_030428405.1 Alphaproteobacteria bacterium | reverse complement strand
CTGGTTGCGCGCTGCGGCTGTGGCGATGATTTCCTCGATGGCGAGCGCGGCGCTGAGATCGGCGTGACCAAGGCCGGTCAGATCCAAAAGGAGAGGTCCGGCGTCTGAGATGGCGCGGCGCTGCATCTCGCGCGCTGACGCAAACGAGAACGATCCCGTCAGTCGTAAGATGTATGGCGCCGCCGCCGCGGCATTGAGCAGCGCGCGTTCGTCTGCACTCAGTTCATCCGTGTCCGGTCCTACTTCCGTGATGCGGTCCAGTTCTTCGCGCTCGCGCTGGCGCGCTGTGACGAAGCCCGCAGCGATCAGCCCGACCGCCACAGCCGTTATCAGGTCGACGGCGACGGTGAGCGTCAGCGTCAGGACCATGACGGCTGCTTTTTCGCGCGGCGCGCGGTGCAGGCGTCGCAGATTGCCCCAGTCGATAATGTCCCAGCCGACCTTGAGCAGTATGCCCGCCAAGGCGGCGAGCGGAGCTTGTGCTGCGAGCGGACCAAGCCCGAGCGCCACGCCTGCGAGCACGGCTGCGTGAACCATTCCCGAAAGAGCGGTTGCGCCACCCGACCGGATATTGACCACCGTGCGCATGGTCGCGCCTGCGCCGGGCAGTCCGCCGATCAGTCCGGCTGCGACATTGCCCAGCCCCTGACCGATCAATTCGCGATTGGAGTCATGAGCGGTCCGGGTCATGGAGTCCGCGACCAGCGAGGTCAGCAGACTGTCGATCGAGCCGAGCAGGGCCAGCGCCAGGGCCGCGCTCAAGACGCCGGGGATGTCCGCAATCGGAATGACGGGGGCGATGAAGGACGGCAATCCGCTGGGGATGTCGCCGATGCGCGGCGCCTCCTTGAAGACGAAAACCGCCGCCAGCGTCGCCAGAATCAACGCAGCGAGCGGTGCCGGCAGAAACCGGCCAAGCCGGGCCGGCCAGGCGATCATGCATCCAAGCGCGATCAGCCCCACAATCGCTGCGTCGCGCTGCAGCAATGCGGGCAGGTCTGGCAGCGCCGTAATCGCGGCGGAGGGCGAGGCTTGCGATGGCGCGCCGAAGAGCGGCGCGATCTGCATGGTGATGATGATGACGCCGATGCCGGTCATGAAGCCCGAGACGACCGAGACGGGCGTATAGCGGATATACCGGCCCAGGCCTGCGAGGCCGAACAGGATCTGGATGAGGCCGCCAATGGCGACGATGGCGAAGGCTTCGCCGAGATTGTCGGCGTGCAGCGCGATGATGGCGGCGAACACCACGGTCATAGGTCCGGTCGGACCGGAAATCTGGCTCGGCGTTCCGCCAAACAGCGCGGCGAAAAACCCCACCGCCACGGCGCCGTAGAGACCCGCTGCAGCGCCGGCGCACGAGGCGACGCCGAAGGCGAGCGCCAGCGGCAATGCGACGACGGCGGCCGTCACGCCGCCGAAGAGCTCGCCGCTCAGCGCGCGCGGGCGCAGCCTGTTGAATATTCGCATGGCGGATGGCGCTCGGACGTGGGAAAGGCCGTCAGAGTTTGCGCTTGCAGCCTGTGCGTCAATGTCGGCGCTGAGCGTGTGTCGACGTGACGCTGCAGCGCAGCGTTGGGCGTTTGCGCGATATCGCGGCTCAGTCTATCAACGCTCGCTTCGCCCGCTGCGCGAATTGCGCCTGGAAAGTCTGACGATTTATGCGTTTGAGCCGCTTCTTTTT
>JAUIEH010000578.1 GCA_030428405.1 Alphaproteobacteria bacterium | reverse complement strand
GCTGTGCCGGCCGGGCAGGGCGATGAAGACGCCGCGCGCCTGATCGGCGCGCAGGCGCGCGCCGCGCTGAGCCGTGCAGGCGTCGACTTCCGCTCGATTCAGACGGCGCGCTATGACGCGCGCGCCGAGGAAAGCGCCGTGGTCGTCGTTTCCTATACGCGCGTGGTTGCGGAAGGTCCGCGCTGCGGCGAGAGCTGGGACGATATCGGCCACACGCTCGACGGAAATCCGACCATGAATTTCGGCTGCGCGCGCCAGGCCAATCTGGCGGCGATGATCGCCGATCCGCGCGACCTCATTAATCCGCGCGCGGTTGATCCGTCCGACGCCGGCCGCCGGGTCGAGCAAATGCAAGCCTATCGCCGCGGAGAACCCACGGCCGCCAGCCGAGCCGAAACCGAATCTGCGTCTGTCAGCCAGGCCATCCAATAATAGCAACGACTAAAGCGTGAGCGAGCGCCATGACCGAGGAAATTGACTACGAGCCGCCGCCCTTCGCCCCCGCTGGCGACGGAATGGACCAGCAGGCTGACGTGTTCAGCCAGCCGGACGCGCTCGCCGATCAGCCGGTGCCGCGCATCACCATTTCTGCGTTCTGTGAGCTGAACGAAACCGCAGTGCTCGTCCGCGACGCCGCTACTGACCGGCGGATGAAGGACGCCCACGTCCATGTCGAGACCGGCGGCCTCGCCGCTGCGATCGAACGCTTTCACGACGAGCCGACGCCCAATCTCGTCATCGTCGAAACCGGCATGCGCGGACGCAATCTGTTCGAGCAACTCGACGAACTCGCCGCGGTCTGCGACGCCGACACCAAAGTGGTCATTATCGGCGCCGCCAACGACATCGCGCTTTATCGCGAATTGATGCGCCGCGGCGTCAGTGAATATCTCGTGCCGCCTTTGACCGCGCCTAATCTGATGCGCGCGATCGCCGCTCTTTATGCTGATCCGGACGAGCCGTTTTACGGCCGCACGATCGCATTTGTCGGCGGCAAAGGCGGCGTCGGCTCCTCGACGCTGGCGCACAATATCGCCTGGTGCATCTCGGAAGGCGCGCGCATCGACACCACGCTGGTCGATCTCGATCTGCCGTTTGGCACGGCGAGCCTGGATTTCAATCAGGATGCGCCGCAGGGCGTCGGCGATGCGCTGTCGCAGCCCGAACGCGTCGACAACGTGCTGCTCGACCGCCTGGTCACGAAGTGCACGGAGCACCTCACCCTGTTCTCCGCGCCCGCCAATCTGGACTCCGAATGGGACGTCGACGCGCACGCTTACGCGACCGTGATCGACGCCATTCGCAAGACGGTCCCGGTGGTCGCGCTTGATCTGCCGCATGTCTGGACGCCGTGGATGCGCGACGTTCTGCTCAGCGCCGACGACGTCATCATCACGGCGACGCCGGAGCTTTCGAGCCTGCGCAACACCAAGAACCTCTATGAGATCCTGACGTCGGCGAAACCGAACGACCCGCCGCCGCGCGTCATTCTCAATCAGGTCGGCGTTCCCAAGCGCCCGGAAATTCCGGTCAAGGAATTCACCTCCGCGCTGGGCGCGCGCGTGGACATGGTCGTGCCGTTCGAGCCGACGCTGTTCGGCGCCGCGGCGAATAACGGTCAGATGATCTTCGAGGTGAAGTCCGACGCCAAGCCGTCCGAAGCGATCCGCAATTTCGCGCTTGGT
>JAUIEH010000084.1 GCA_030428405.1 Alphaproteobacteria bacterium | reverse complement strand
GTCGGCAAGGCCGCGTTAACCGCGCGCGCGCAGGCTCTGGATCATGACGAATGCGCCCGCTCTCGCCCACGCTTCGCTCAGCGCTGAACAGGCGCTGGAAGCGTATATGACCCACCTTGCGGGCGAGCGCCGCGCGAGTGCTGCGACGCTTGACGCGTATCGGCGCGACATCGCGGGCTTTCTCGATTTTCTCAGCGAACATGAAGGCGCGCCGCCGACGCTTGGCGACTTGCGCGCTTTGCCGGCGCGCGATCTGCGCGCTTATCTGGCGCATCGCAGGCGGGCCGAGCCCGCCCCGGCCCCGCGCTCCATCGCGCGCGCGCTGGCGGCTATTCGCGGCTATTTCCGCTATCTCGAACGCCGCTTCGACGCCAAGAATGACGAGGTTGCGCTGGTGCGCGGGCCAAGGCTTGCGCGCACGCTGCCGCGCCCGGTGAGCGTCGACGCCGCGAAGGCGCTTTTGGCGTATGCAGAGGATGACGCGGACGAGCCCTGGATCGGCGCGCGCGACGCAGCCGTCCTGGCGCTGCTTTACGGCGCTGGTCTGCGCATCAGCGAGGCTCTGGGCCTGACGGGCGCGGATGCCGAACTCGGCGAGACGCTGCGCATTCTGGGCAAAGGCGGCAAGGAGCGCATCGCGCCCATCCTGCCCGCAGTTGCTGACGCCGTTTCGCGCTATGCGCGGCTCTGCCCGTTCACGCCGGGCGCGTCCGAGCCTCTGTTTCGCGGCGTGCGCGGCGGGCCGCTTGGCGCGCGGGCGGTGCAAAAGCTGATGGCGCGTCTGCGTCTCGCGCTCGGATTGCCGGAAAGCGCCACGCCGCATGCCTTGCGCCACGCATTCGCCACCCACCTCCTCGCCAATGGCGCGGATTTGCGCGCCATTCAGGAGCTGCTCGGCCACGCCGATCTCGCCACCACACAGATCTACGCCGATGTCGACGCGGAAACGCTGAGCGCCGTGCATCGCGCTGCACATCCTCGAGGGCGTTGAGGCGCGAATCGTAGCAGCCTCACCAGCAAAGTGATTCGCGCGCGCGAGGCGAGCGCAGATCACGCATTGCTGCAGGAGCGCGACGCGATGTCACTCGCCCTTACGATCATCCACGCCAGCCGTGCGCGGAGCACGCATCACAAGCTGGCGCTGGACGCGCTGACTTTGCTGCAGGGGCCAGAGGCTGAAGCCTGGCGCGATCTGTTCCTGGCCAAGCACGAAGCCTATCTCAAAGGCGCCAAAGCGCCGGATACGGATTTCAAGGACTTCGCCAACCACGTCTATCACGTCTCAGATAATGGCTGGGGCGGCGCGCCCGCTGCGGCCCGGCGCTGGAAGGACCGCGCCATTGAAGCGTTTGCGGCGAAAGACTGGACGCAGGCCGTCTACGCGGCCGGCGTGATGAGCCACTATTATGTCGACCCGATCCAGCCCTTTCACACGGGCCAGAGCGAGAGCGAAGGCGCGATGCACCGCCCGTTCGAGTGGAGCATCTGCAAGTCCTACGACACGCTTGTCGGCATTCTGGAAAATGAGCTGGGCGGCTATCCAGCCATGACCGCGAGCGGCGGCGACGCCTGGCTCGAAGACATGATCAAGACCGGCGCAGCGTCCGCGCATCAGCATTACGACGTCTGCATTGACCACTATAATATGGAACTTGGACGGAAGAATCCGCCCGAAGGACTAGACCAGGAAATCAAGGACCGCATCGCGCGCCTGATCGGTCTGGCGACGGCCGGGCTCGCCGCCGTGCTCGACAAGATATTCGTCGAAGCCGTGGTGTCGGCGCCCCAGGTCAACGCCACGCCCGCCGCGATTCTCGCCGGCCTCGACATGCCGCGCCAATGGGTCCTGAAGAAGGTCTCCGACATCGGCGAACGCGCCGCTATTGAAGCGATGTATCGCGAGCTCGAGAACACCGGCCGCGTCGTCAACCGTCTGCCCGAAGACGACGCTGCGATCCGCAATCTGCATGCGATCGAAGTGCTCAACATTCAGCCCGAGCAATTGCTGAACCAGCCCGCGCGCCGTCCCGGCCGGCTGCACGGTGTCGGCGCTGCGCCGCGTCGGCGCGATCCGATCACGGGCAATGTTGATATCGGACGCTCACGGCTTGATCCGACCTATCCGCGTGCGCGTTCTACTGAAGCGCTGAACGCCGCAGTCGCCGCGCCTGCGCAGCCGGCTCGCGAGACGGCGGCCCGCGCGCGCCCTGCGCGCGAGACCACGCCGGCGGAACCGCGCTTTTACCTCAGCGGCGACTCGCCCGTCGTCGATGCGCCGTCGATCGGTCCAAAAACCGCCGACAGGCTCGCAGAGATCAATGTGCAGACCGTTTCCGACCTCTGGGCGCTGGACCCTGTGGCTGCGTCCGAACAGCTCGGCGTGCGCTACATCACGCCTGGCCTGATCACGGAATGGCAGGACCAGGCGCGCCTTGTCGCCTGCGTGCCGGAGCTGCGCGGCCATGACGCCCAAATTCTCACCGGATGCGGAATATCTTCAGCCGAAGCGCTCGCGGCCGCTTCGCTCGATGCGCTCGGCGCTTCGACCATGGATTTCTGCACGACCCCGCAGGGCAAGCGCGTCTTGCGCGATTCCGAGCCGCCCGACCGTGAAGAAATCGCGGGCTGGATCGCCAACGCCCAGCACGCGCGCACGCTGGCGGCGGCCTAAAGGAACTCCGCCACGCCCGGCAGCTCGCCTTCGCGCGCGATGATGGCGGCGACCATTTCGGCGTCGGCCGGGCTATCGACCGACCACGGCGTGCGGCCGCAATAGTCGACTTCGACGACCCGGATCGGAACGCCATTTTCCAGCGCGCGCAATTGTTCGAGCTGTTCGGCCTGCTCGAACCGGCCCGGCGGCAGCGCGTTCAGCCGGCGCAGCGTCTCCAGCCGATAGCCGTATAGCCCGATATGCTTGTAGATCGGCGCATCCTCTATCCGTCCACGCATGAACGGAATGACGCGCTTTGAGAAATAGAGCGCATCGCCAGAAACGGCGAAGGTGACTGTCGTGCCGCCGACCTCGCCGCGCTCTTTGGCGGCGACGAAATCGCTCAGCGTCTGCCCCGCCAGCGCAACGGCCGGCGTCGCCATTTGCAGCTTCGGCGCATCGCGCAGAACATTCGCGATCGCCGCGATGATCCAGGGCGGCGTCAACGGCGCATCGCCCTGAAGATTGATGACGATGTCGTCGGGTGCGTTCATCGCGTCCATCGCTGCGCAGACGCGCTCGGTGCCGTTGCGACAGCTTTCCGGCGTCATCACCGCTTCGCCGCCAAACTCCGTGACGTGCTCGAAAATGCGCGCATCGTCCGTGGCCACCAGAACGCGGTCGACGCCTTCGGCCGCGCGCGCTAACGCCCAGACCCGCCGGACCAGCGTGGCGCCGGCGATGTCGAGCAGCGGCTTGCCGGGAAGGCGTGTCGAGCCGTAGCGCGCCGGGATGACGACCGCGACGCTCACGCCGCGCGCGTCCGGCTCAGCGTGAAACGTACGATGTCGGGATCCGATGTCGGCTCCGGTCCGTCAAAGCCCAGCTTGGCGACGACGCGGCGCGAGGCGACAGCGTCGAACTCATTTCCGGCCTGCGTGTGCGCGATGATTTTCTGAACGCGGTCGTCCTTGAACGCATGTTCGACCAGACCCGCAGCGGCGTCGCTGGCGAGGCCGCGACCTTCGGAGGAGCGCACGATGGCGTAACCGATCTCCACCTCGCCATCCGCATTCGGAGGGCCGTGGAAGCCGCCCGCGCCGATCGCAATGTCGGGGCCGCCATGCGCGCCGGTTTCGACGAATATCCAGCTCTGCCAGCCAGCCTCTTCGGGCCTTTCCGCGAGCGCGTCTCGCGTATAAGCGGCGGCTTTTTCATCATGCAGCGGAGGCGGCCAATCGGGCGAGGCGCGCGCGCTTAGCTCTTCGAAAAATCGTTCCGGGTCATCGGCCTGCAGCGCGGCGCGCGCGGCGTCGAGCGGCTCGAGGCGCAGACGTTCCGTGATGATGGGGTCGGGTCGGCTCACGCCTGCATCGTCCATCCTTCAACGCCCATCGCCGCCTGACGGACGGCTTCGGTGAGCGTGGGATGGGCGTGCACGGTGCGCGCGACATCTTCGGAAGAGGCCTTGAACGCCATGGCAAGAACCGCTTCGGAAATCATCTCGCCGACATTGGTTCCGATCATGTGCACGCCGAGAATTTCGTCGGTCTCGGCATGAGCGAGCACTTTGACGAAGCCTTCCGTATCGTGATTGGTGCGCGCGCGCGAATTGGCCGCGAAGGCGAACTTGCCTTTCTTGTACGGCACGCCGTCGGCTTTGAGCTGTTCTTCAGTCAGCCCGACCGTGGCGACTTCCGGCGCGGTGTAGACCACGCCCGGAACGAGTGCGTAATCGACATGACCGGCCTTGCCGGCGATCAGCTCGGCGCAGGCGACGCCGTCTTCTTCGGCCTTATGGGCCAGCATCGGCCCGCGAATGCAGTCGCCGACAGCCCAGATATTGGACGCAGAGGTGCGGAAATGGTCGGTTTCGATGAAGTCGCGATCATCCAGCCGGACGCCGGCGTCTGAGAGGCCGAGGCCGTCCGTGTACGGTTTGCGTCCGATGGAGACGAGCACGACATCGGCTTCGAGCGTGCGCGCATCGCCGCCCTTGGCCGGCTCGATCGTCGCTTTGAGCGCTTTGCCTGAGCTGTCGACCCCGGTCACTTTTGTTCCGAGCTCGAACTTGATGCCCTGCTTTTCAAGCGAGCGCTTGAAGGTGCGCGACAATTCGGCGTCCATGGCCGGCACGATGGCGTCGGCGAATTCGACGACGGTCACTTCCGCGCCCAGCCTGCGCCAGACCGAGCCCATTTCCAGGCCGATATAGCCGCCGCCGATGACGATCATCTTGTTCGGCACGGCCTGGAGCGAGAGCGCGCCAGTCGAGGACACGATGCGTTGCTCGTCGATCTCGATGCCGGGCAGGCCTGCGACTTCCGAGCCCGTCGCGATGACGATATTGCGCGTCTTCAAGGTCTGGACTTCGCCGACGCCGTTATCGGGGCTGACGGCGACTTCGCCGGCGCCCGCGATGCGCCCGGCGCCCTTGATGTAGTCGACCTTGTTTTTCTTGAACAAGAACTCGACGCCCTTGGTCAGTCCGTCGACGGCTTCGTCCTTCTGGCCGAGCATCTTCTTCAGATCGAGACTGACGCCGCCTTCGATCTTGACGCCCAGATCGGCGTAGCCGTCCTTGGCGTGTTCGTAGATCTCGGAGGCGTGCAGCATCGCCTTTGACGGGATGCAGCCGACATTCAGGCAGGTGCCGCCCAGCGTGCCGCGCTTTTCAACGCAAGCGACCTTGAGGCCGAGCTGGCCGGCGCGAATGGCGCAATTATAGCCGCCGGGGCCGCCGCCGATGATGACGACGTCATAGATGTCGGACATGTGAGACCTGTTTGGCGAGAGGAACCGAAACGCCGCGCGGCGTTGGGCGGCAAAGTACGACCGGCAGCGCGCGCGTCAACTCGCCTGTGAGGCGAGCCGCGCCGCGCCCGTCGTTCAATCCCGCCGCCAGATCGCGCGCCCTAGATGTCGAGCAGCATCCGCTCGGGATCTTCGATCATTTCCTTGATCCGCACGAGGAAGCTGACCGCCTCCTTGCCGTCGACAATGCGGTGATCATAGGTGAGCGCGAGATACATCATCGGCCGGGCGACGATCTGACCATCGCGCACGACCGGGCGCTCCTCGATGCGGTGCATGCCAAGAATGCCGGATTGCGGCGCGTTCAGGATCGGCGTCGACATCATCGAGCCATAGACCCCGCCATTCGAGATGGTGAAGGTCGCGCCCTGCATGTCGTCGAGCGTGAGCGCGCCATCGCGCGCGCGTGCGCCGAGGTCGCCGATTTCGCGCTCAATATCGCCGAGCGACATTTCATCCGCGCCGCGCACGACCGGAACCACAAGCCCGCGATCGGTGCCCACCGCGACGCCGATGTCGTAGTAGTTCTTGTAAATGATGCTGTCGCCGTCGATCTCGGCGTTGACGGCGGGCACGTCCTTGAGCGCCTGCACGACTGCTTTCACGAAGAAGCCCATGAAGCCGAGCTTCACGCCGTGACGGTCGAGGAAGGCGTCTTTGTATTTCTTGCGCGCCGCCATGACGTTCGTCATGTCGCAGTCGTTGAAGGTCGTCAGCATGGCTGCGACCTGCTGGGCTTCCTTCAAACGGCGCGCGATGGTCTGGCGCAGGCGCGTCATGCGCACGCGCTCTTCGCGCGGGGCGAGCTCGCGGCCCTCTTCGGGCACGCGCGCCAGCGCGGTCGGCTCGGGGCGCGACTCGATCGCCTTGACGGCGTCCATCTTGGTGATGCGGCCGCCTTTGCCCGTGCCTTCGACATTGGCGGGATCAACGCCGCCTTCATCCATGACGCGGCGCGCGGCCGGCATTGGCTGGCCCGCAGCGTGACCGGGACGCTCTTGCGTCGGCGGATCGCCGGCTTGCGCGTCGGAGCCAGTATCCTTCGCCACCGGAGAAGCCGAGGACGAGGTCTGCGCGGGCGCAGCACCCGAGCGGATGCGCGCGACGACGGTGCCGACTTCGACGTCCTCGCCTTCCTTGACGGTGATTTCTTCGACGATGCCGCCGGCGGGCGCGGGAATTTCAACGGCCGCCTTGTCGGTCTCGACTTCGACGACGGGCGAGTCTTTTTCGATGGAATCGCCGACCGACACGAGCACGGCGGCGATGGTGCCTTCGGTGACCGACTCGCCCATTTGCGGCAGCGCGACGTCCACCAGATCGCCGGAGCCCGATGCGGCCGGCGCCGGTTCCGGCGCGCTCGACGGCGCCGGCTTGGGTTGCGGCGCTGGCGCGTGACCGTTCGCGCCATTGGCGGAAGACGTTTCCCGCGCGGGCGCGGATGCGCCCGCCGTCGCTGTAGCGCGGGCGCTGACCCGTCCAAGCACGTCGCCAATGCCGACAGTGGTTCCTTCCGCGGCGAGCACTTCATCGAGCACGCCGTCTTCGGGCGCTGCGACCTCGAGCGTGACCTTGTCGGTTTCCAGCTCGACGATCGGCTCATCCTTGCTGACCGTGTCGCCGGCCTTTTTCAGCCACTGCGCGACCGTCGCTTCAGTCACGGATTCGCCAAGCGTCGGCGCCACGATGTCGGTCATCTCAACCTTCTCCAACGGTCCTAATCGTTCCGGCCGCGATTATCCGCGTCCGGACAAGTCAGCTCACCCGAGCGCAGCTTCCAGCAGGGCTGCGCGTTCCTGCAAATGTTTCGACATCAGGCCCGTCGCGGTCGACGCCGTCGGCGGGCGGCCGGCATAGCGCGGGCGATCGCATGTGCTGCCGGCCTTTTCAAGGACGACCTCGATATTGGGCGCCATGAACGACCAGGCGCCCATATTCATCGGCTCTTCCTGACACCACACGACCTCGGCCTCCGGGAAGCGCTGCATCTCTTTGATCAAAGACAGCGCCGGCACCGGATAGAACTGCTCGACGCGCAAGAGATAGATGTCGTCGGCGCCGCGCGCCTCGCGCTCTTCGAGAAGGTCGTAATAGACCTTGCCCGAGCACAGGACGACGCGCTTGATCTCGGCGTCGGGCTTGAGCTTGATCGTCGTCAGCTCGTGCGGTTCGGCGGCGGTTTGCGACTGCGGATCGGCGTCGTCCCACAAAACGCGGTGGAAGGATGAATCCGGCCCGAAATCCTCGATCCGCGAGACGCAGCGCTTGTGACGCAGAAGCGATTTCGGCGTCATCAGGATCAGCGGCTTGCGGAAGTCGCGGTGAATCTGACGGCGCAGCGCGTGGAAATAATTCGCCGGCGTCGTCAGGTTCGCGACCTGCCAATTGTCTTCAGCGGAGAGCTGCAAAAAGCGCTCGAGCCTGGCGGAGGAATGCTCCGGACCCTGACCTTCATAGCCATGCGGCAACAGCATGACGAGGCCGCACATGCGCAGCCATTTGCGTTCGCCCGAGGAAATGAACTGGTCGAACATGACCTGCGCGCCATTTGCGAAATCGCCGAACTGGGCTTCCCAGAGCACCAGCGAATTCGGCTCGGCGAGCGAGAAGCCGTACTCGAAGCCCAGCACCGCGAATTCCGAAAGCATCGAGTCGATGACTTCGTAATGGCCCTGGCCTTCGCGGATGTGGTTGATCGGGGTGAAGCGCTCTTCCGTCATCTGGTCGATGACGTGGGAATGGCGCTGAGAAAACGTGCCGCGCCCCGAGTCCTGTCCCGACAGGCGAACGTTGAAGCCCTCGTCGACAAGAGAGGCGAAGGCGAGTTGCTCGGCCGTAGACCAGTCAATGTCCTTGCCGGTCTCGATCGACTCGCGTCGACGCTCGAGCACGCGCTGCAGCGTCTTGTGAATATTGATGTTGGACGGCGTGGAATTGATCTGCACGCCGATTTCGCGGAGCCGGTCGAGCGCGAACGCCGTTTGACCGCGGCGGTCGTCATCCTCGGGCAGTCCGAGCCCGGACCATTTGCCGTCGAGCCAGTCCGCCTTGTTCGTGCGATAATCCTTGCCCGCCTCAAACTCGTCGTCGAGGAAATTGGCGAACTCGGTCATCCAGGTCTCGACCTGATCGGCCGAAACGACGCCCTCGTCGATCAGACGCTTGGCGTAAATCTCGCGCGCCGTCGCATGATCCTTGATGCGGCGATACATGATCGGCTGCGTGAAGGAAGGATCATCGCCCTCATTGTGGCCGTAACGGCGATAGCAGAACATGTCGATGACGACGTCATTGCCGAACGTCTGGCGATATTCCGTCGCCACTTTGGCCGCATAGGTGACCGCCTCGGGATCATCGCCATTGACGTGAAAAATCGGCGCCTGAACCATCAGCGCGACATCGGACGGATACGGAGAAGACCGGCTGTCTTTCGGACTGGTCGTGAAGCCGATCTGATTATTGACGATGAAATGCACAGTGCCGCCG
>JAUIEH010000577.1 GCA_030428405.1 Alphaproteobacteria bacterium | reverse complement strand
TTTGGCTATTGGGCGGTCGAGGATCGCGAGACGGGCCGTTACGCCGGCGATGTCGGCGTCGCTGATTTCAAGCGCCCGATCGAGCCCTCCTTCGGGGAAACGCCGGAAATGGGCTGGACCATCGCGCCTGCATTCCAAGGGCGCGGCTATGCCAGCGAAGCCGGCGCGGCGGTGACGAACTGGGCCGATGAAACGCTCGGCGCGCCGCGGCTCGTCTGCATGATCGCGCCTGAGAACGCGACGTCGTTTCGTATCGCAGAAAAACTCGGTTTTTCCGAATACGCACGAACCGAATTCAAGGGCTCGCCGACCGTGCTTCTGGAGCGCGGCTAGGCGCGCGGCTCAAGAGGCTTCGGTTTTCGAGGCCGGCTCTGTCGCGCTTGCGTCGACATCGCGCGGCGCAGCGCCGCGCAGCTCTTTGATCAGCGCCAGCGTCAGGCCCAGCGCCATGGCGGCCATGATGAAGGAATATGGCAGCGCAGCTGAAATGGCGGCGGCCTGCAGCGCGCCGAGCCCGCCCGCGGCCAGCAAGACGGCTGCGACGGCGCCCTCGCTGACGCCCCAGACGATGCGGTGGCCCAATGGCGGGTTTTGCGCGCCCACGGACAAAATCGTGTTGGTGATGAAGGTTCCTGAATCCGACGACGTCACGAAGAACACAACGACGAGCAGCGTCGCGGCGGCGGATATGAACACGCTGACCCAGCCCGCGGTCAACGAGCCGAGCAAGGCGTAAAACGACATCGCCGGATCATTGGCGATGGCCGCGTTGATGCCGGCCGCATCGCCAGCGCCCATTTCCACCATCGCCGCCCCGCCAACGACGCCGATCCACACGATTGAGGCGAGCGTCGGCGCGAGCACGGCGCCGAGAATGAATTCGCGCAACGTGCGGCCGCGGGAAATACGCGCGATGAAAAGCCCGACAAACGGCGCCCAGCTCACCCACCACGCCCAGAAAAACGTCGTCCAGGAGGCTTGCCACTCCGCACCCGCCGGGCTGGTCTGCGGCAGGCTCATCGCGATGAAATTGCGCGCATAGCCCAACACGCCCTGCGCCGCCGTCTCGATGATCTGGGCCGTCGGGCCGACGGCGGCGACGAAAGCGAGCAGAGCGGCGGCGAGCAGAATGTTGATCTGACTCAAAAACCTGATGCCGCGATCGAGCCCGCTGGCGACGGAAATGACCGCGGCGGTCGTAATCAGCCCGATCAGGATGATCTGGTGAGAGACCGAAATGCGCCAGCCAATCAGGCTGTCGAGCCCGGCGTTTATCTGCTGCACGCCGAAGCCGAGCGAAGTCGCGACGCCCAGCGTCGTGGCGAGCACGGCGAGAATGTCCGCGGCGTGGCCGATTGGTCCATATATGCGCGCGCCGATAAGCGGATGCAGCGCAGAGCGCACGGTCAGCGGCAGGCCCTGACGGTAGGAGAAATAGGCGAGCGCAGCGCCGGAAAGCGCATAGACCGACCACGGATGGAGACCGGCGTGAAAGAACGCGACCGCCAGCGCTGAACGCGATGATTGGGCGTGTGAAGGATCACCCGGCGTGATCGGCGCGCCGTTCACGTAATGCATGACCGGCTCGGCCACGCCCCAATAGACGAGCCCGATGCCCATGCCGGATGCAAACAGCATTGCAAACCAGGTCGGCCAGGAATAGCTCGGGCGCTCATCATCACGCCCG
>JAUIEH010000576.1 GCA_030428405.1 Alphaproteobacteria bacterium | reverse complement strand
CGCGCTGGGCGATTGGTCCGTCGCCGGAGATGAGGAGCTGCGCGAGGCGCTCGCGAGTCTCGCTCCCGAACGCGGCCGCGACGCGCCTGAGACGCTGCGTGATGCGCGCGCCTTGTTCGCGCGCGCGATGGAAACGCCGGGCGGATTGAAGGTTCAGACCATTCACGCCTTTTGCGAGCGCCTCCTGCGGCGCTTTCCCATCGAAGCCGGCGTTGATCCGGGCTTTGACGTTCTGGATGAAGCCGAAGCCCGACTGATTGGTCAACGCGCGCGCGAACATGTCGGCCGCGCGGCCCTCAATGACCCGAATATCGCAGAAGCATTCGCTGTGCTCGCGGCCAATGTCGCCGATGCGGATGTCGACGCGTTTCTCAACTGGGCGTCGGACAAGCGCGACGGGCTGGAGGCCTGGCTCGTCGAAATCGGCGGAGTGGGCGCCGCGGAAGAAGCGCTCGCGGCCCGTCTCGGTCAGCAGCTCGGCGCGCAGGCCGCAGAGATCAAGCGCGATGCCTGGAATGATGCGCCCCATGACGATTTGCGCCGCGCAGCCGAAGTGCTGCAGCTCGGCAAGCAGACAGACCAGCGCACCTCCGGCGCGATTCAGGCAGCGCTGCAATGCATCGACGCAGCGCAAGCTTTCGACGTTTACGCGACGCTGATCTTCACCCAAGGCGGCAGCGACAACGGCGAAGGCCCGCCGCGCAAAATGTTCGCGACCAAGGACATGCTGGAAAAGCATCCCTTCGTCTGCAAGCTGTTCGGCTCGGGCGCGGACGATCCCGGCGATGAAGTCGACCGCATGACGGATGCGCGCGAGGCCGTGCGGCGCGCACAGGCGCTGGAGCTGTCCGTCGCCGGACTACGTATCGCTGCGGCCTATGTCGCCGAATATGAGCGCGATAAACGCCGCAAGGGCGCGCTCGATTTCAACGATCTCATCGCGGCGGCCGGCAGATTGTTGTCGCAGTCGGCGGCCGCCGAATGGGTGCTCTATAAGCTCGATGGCGGGGTCGAGCATATTCTCGTCGATGAAGCGCAGGACACGGCCCCGGAACAATGGGCGCTGATTAATGCGTTGTCGGAGGAGTTTTTCGCCGGCGTCGGCGCTCGCGAGGGCACGCGCACAGTGTTCGCCGTCGGTGATGAGAAACAGTCGATCTATTCCTTCCAGGGCGCAGACCCGCGGCGCTTCCTGGCCGAAACCCGCGCGATGAATGACCGCGTGCTCGCCGCGGGCCAGACCTTCCGTGTGCCCGCGCTCGCCGTGTCGTTCCGCTCCGCGCCCGCGATTTTGCGCGTTGTCGATGAAGCGCTCGGTCTGCCGGATGTGCGCGAGAGCATGCTCGCACGCGGCGCCCCGCCGACGACCGATCACGACCATGTCGCCGCGCGCGGCGATACGGAGGGCTGTGTCGAGCTCTGGCCGCTGATCGCGGCCGAGGACGCCGACGAGGAGGAACTCGACTGGAGCGAGCCGCTCGACGCCAAGCCGACGGCGCATCCACGCGAACTGACCGCGCGCGCGGTGGCCGAGACCATCGCGGAATGGATCGCGGGCGGTGAAACCATCTTTGACAAGAAGGAGGGCGGCGGACGCGCCGCGCGTCCGATGCGCGCCGGTGACATCATGGTGCTGGTGCGCAAGCGCGGCGAGTTGTTCGAGCGCATCATCCAGCGCCTCAAAGCCGC
>JAUIEH010000575.1 GCA_030428405.1 Alphaproteobacteria bacterium | reverse complement strand
ACTCTATACGCCCATCATCAGCGCCTATTTTCATCACGGCTGGGTGCAGGCCCAGCGCATTGAGCGCGAACAGCTCATGCTCGAACCGGACGCTGATAATATCGGCGACCGTGCGATTGCGGACAAAATCATCCAGCAACGCCTGGAGCTGCTGGCGTTCGAGCGCTGCTTTCTCGCCGACGGCCGCTCACCGAAAAAGGAGCTGCGCGAAATCTGCGATCGTCTCCTGGCGATGTACAAGCTCAAGGATCGCGCCGAGAAGCTCAGCGAACGCCACGCTTTGCTTGAACGTCATGTGACCAACGCCGCCAGCCTGACCCAGGCGCGCGCCGCGCAAGCCACGAATTTCGCCGTGCGCGTCTTGGCCTTCGGCATCGTGCCAATCGGCATAGCAGGCACGATTTTTGCGGTGCTCATGGGTCCGGGAATGATGAACCCGCCGGGCTGAGCGCCCGCTCGAGAGTGAGAATGACGACGGATCGGTCAAACCAGATGCAGCGCGCCAAATCGAGCCGCGAGGCCGGCTACAGCCTGGTCGAGATATTGGTCGTGCTGGTGATCTTGTCGCTGATCATGGCCCTGGTCGCGCCGCGCGTGCTCGGTTACCTCTCGCGCGGACGCAGCGGCACGGCGGATATACAGATCGGACTGATCGAATCCTCGCTCGACCTCTATCTCGTCGATCTCGGCCGCTATCCCAGCGAAAGCGAGGGGCTGGAGGCGCTGGTAACCGCGCCGGAGGGCGCTGTGGGCTGGGACGGGCCTTATCTGCGCGACGGCGAACTGCCGCAAGACCCCTGGGGCCGGCCTTATCTCTACCGTCTCTCCGCTGATCAGCTGAGCGCAAGCGTCTTCAGCTACGGCGCCGACGGCGTGGAAGGCGGCGACGGCGAAAACGCCGATATCGGTCTTTAACTCAGTAACAAGACGGAAATTGCTCCGGCCGGGCGCGCGCGTCATAGCGCGAGGATTCACGGATGCGCCAGCGTGCGATTTCCGGCGCGCGCGCGCCGCTGCGATCGATCAACACGAGCGCTTCTCGCCGGGACTGGGCGCCGCGCGGCGCGCGCGCTTCAACATCGATCGTCAACCAATGGCCGTCGCGCAGGATCAGCGGCGCAGGGTCTTCCCCCGTTTCCGGCTGCGCACGGTCGAGCGCTGCACGCCCCTCCCGCGCGCCGAGGATTTCATAAGCTTGCGCGACAAGCGCGGGCGGCGCAGAGCGCAAGCTGCCGGCGCTAAGCGCATTGACGGTGATGGCGTCGCGCACGCGTTCAAACAGTTCTGCGCTCACGCCCGGCACATAGAGCAATTCTTCGATGACGGAGAAATTGCGATTGGGCGGCGGATAGCCAAGGCCTGCGCGCCCATAAATCGCTGTTTCGCTGTCGCCGTTCTCGGCAAGGTCGTCAGCGTCTCGATAATCGATGACACTGGCCGCGACTTCATCGGCGGCGCGCTCTTCCGCGCCGGCCGCCTGAAACAGGGCCGACAGCAAAGCGCGCGAGGCGCGGTTGAGGTCGATCTTGGCGGCTTCTTCGCTCACATCCATGGCGAGCACGCCGTCATCGATGCGGCAGACAAAAGGCCAGTCGAGCGGCTCGGCGCCGGCCGCGACAAGCCGTGCGATCGCGACGCGCACGCCGGCGTCGGTCAGGGCGCGCGCCTGCGCCATGTCGGCGACATTGGCCGCGCGCA
>JAUIEH010000083.1 GCA_030428405.1 Alphaproteobacteria bacterium | reverse complement strand
GTCGAGTTCGACGCCGGCGGCTATTCGGTTTTGTCGCGCGCGCGCCTTGATATTAGAGCCTGAAGGAAGAGCAAATGACGACCGCCGTCGCCTCAGCCGCAGCCAGCACCTCGACCGCGCAGTCCAGCGCGGCCTCGGCGGGGCTGAACGAAAATTTCGAACTGTTCCTTGGACTGCTGACATCGCAGCTGCAGAACCAGGACCCGCTCGACCCCCTCGACTCCAATCAGTTCGTCGCCCAATTGGTCGACTTTTCCGCCGTCGAGCAGGCCATTTCGCAAACCGAGGCGCTTGAACAGCTCGTCGCCATCCAGGCTGGTCAGTCAGGTTCCGTCGCGGTCGCCTATATCGGACGCGCCGCTGCGGTTCGCGGCGACACGGCGAACTTGTCGGACGGCGTGGCCGCCTGGAACTACGAGCTGCAGGACGACGCAGCAGACGTCACCATACGGATTTATGACGAAAGCGGCGACGTCGTGCGCGAACAGGAACTCGGCCCCCAAAGTGCGGGCACGCAGGAATTCCTGTGGGACGGCACGACGGATGACGAAACCGAGCTTGCGAGCGGCGTTTACCGCATGGAAGTCGTCGCCACCGATGGCGAGCGCGAAAGCGTCGAAGCCGAGATCGCCGGCTATTGGCGCGTCAATGGCGTCGATTTCGACTCCGAAACGCCTGAGCTGCTGCTCAGTCGCGGCCGCGCCCCGCTCTCCGATCTCATTCGGTTGCGCGATTCGTTTTGACACTGAGTTTCGGCGCGCATGAACGCCGCCGGATTGATTATTACGGCCAGAACGGCTCCTCAACGACAACTGCGCTAAAGCGCAAGGAGAAAGTCTGTGAGCCTGAATTCCGCACTTATCGCCGGAACCACCGGTCTGTTGGCCAACTCGAGCGCGCTCGCCGCGATCTCCGACAATATCGCGAACGTCAACACGACCGGCTATAAGCGCACCACTACGACGTTCGAGCCGATGGTCGAAGCTCGCAGCGGCGCGCCATCATACTCCGCACGCGGTGTATCCGCGAGCGCGCGCCAGCTCATTTCCGAGCAGGGCCTGCCGACCGCATCGGCGTCTTCGACCGATATCGCAATTTCCGGCCAGGGCTTCTTCGTCGTCACGGAGAACCCGTCCACGGGAGGCGCGACGGATACGCGTCTGTTCACGCGCGCGGGTTCTTTCCGTCCTGACGAAGACGGCTATCTGCGCAACGCCGCTGGTCTCTACCTGCAGGGCTGGCCCGTACAGCCCGACGGCTCGGTCAACGCCAACCCGACCGATCTGACCGCTCTTGAATCGATCAATGTCGGCGCCATTGGCGGCACGGCCGAAGCCACCAGCCGCCTTACCTTCAACGCCAATCTGCAATCGACCACGGCCGTCAGCGCCGCAGCCCTCGCCGCAGCCGGCCTTGGACCGGGCACGGCCTATGACCCGGCGACGAACAATATGGCGTCCGGCGCGGTGACGCCCGACTTCTCCTCCTCGGTTCAGATTTTCGATTCCCAAGGCGCTCTGCGCACGATCAATTTCTCCTATCTGAAATCAGGCACGCCGAATGTCTGGCACGCCGAGATCTATGTCACGCCGGCGACCGATGTCGTCACCGGCGCGGGCCTGACCGACGGCCAGATCGCAGTCGGCGATGTCGCGTTCACGACCGATGGCGTGTTCAACCCGACCTCCGCGTCGACGACCTTGCCTACGACGTTGAGCTTCGGCGCCTTTGACGCTGCTGCGCCGGGCGCGGGCCAGGTCAACTGGGCGGGCGCAACCGGCGTCGGCGCACAGACGATCACGCTTGATCTCGGCGGCGCCAATTCCGCCGGCGGCATCACGCAGCTCGACAGTCCGTCCACGCTCCTGTCCTCGACGGTCGACGGTTCCGTCTTCGGCGACCTCGCCGGCGTCGACATCGACGCCTCGGGTCTGGTGCAGGCGCGATTCAATAACGGCGTCGTGCGCCCCGTCTTCCAGTTGCCGATCGCGACCTTCCTCAATCCGGACGGCCTGGTGACACGCAGCGGCGGCGCTTACGGCATTTCGGGAGATTCCGGTCCGTTCACGTTGAAACAGGCCGGCGTCGGCGGCGCAGGCTCCATCGACTCCAACGCGCTTGAAGCCTCCACGGTCGATCTGGCGACGGAGTTCACGGGCCTGATCACGACGCAGCGCGCTTATTCGGCGGCCTCGAAGATCATCACGACGGCTGACGAAATGCTCGATGAACTCATCCGCATCAAGCGCTGATGAAGCCAGGTCCTAACTGAACGCCTCAAGAATAGATGGCGTTCAACCGACTGATTTAACGGACTTTTTGTCATGACGCTTAGCGAAGCCTCAAAAGCCCGCGCGGTATGGTCCCGGACAGATAAGCGGAGACGCGAACAATGAACCAACGCGCTGGCCGAGAACATGTCGTCATCGGGCCCGACGGAAGCCCACTGACGCTGGCCGACCTCCCCGATCCGTCGACCGAACGGTGGGTGATCCGTCGCAAAGCGGAGGTCGTTGCGGCCGTTCGCGGCGGTCTCCTGAGCCTTGAAGGGGCGTGTGAACGCTATCGTCTGACGGTTGAGGAGTTCCTCAGCTGGCAGGCCGCGATCGAGCGCCATGGCTTGCCGGGACTGCGAACCACGCGGATCCAGCAATACCGCTAAAACGCTCGGCGCAGGAAAAAATTGCATTCCTGCGCCGAGTGTAAGGCCTTTTTTACGACGAGCCCGGTAAATCCTGCCTAGTCGGTCGCGCAAGAGCGTGTCCGGACGGAAATTGGCGGGGTTTCGGACGTGGACGCGTTTCTACAGCAGCTCTCGAGAATTGGCCCCACGCGGCTCATCTTGATGTTCGGCGTCGCCGCAGGCGTCGCCTTCGCGCTGACCGCCGTCTCGATGCGGCTTGGCGAGAACAATCACGCCCTGCTCTTCGCCGGCCTTGATCTGCGCGAATCCAGCGAGATCGTGCAGCGCCTGGATCAGGCCGGCGTCGGCTATGAACTGCGCGACGGCGGCGCTTCCGTTTATGTCGAGCGCGGCTCCGTCGATCAGGCGCGCATGATGGTGGCGGCCGAAGGCCTGCCCAGCGCCGGCACGGTCGGATATGAAATCTTCGACGATCAGGACGGTCTGGGCGCGTCGCGCTTTGTCCAGAACGTAAATCTCGTGCGCGCGCTTGAAGGCGAGCTCGCGCGCACCATCCGCGCGCTCGACGGCGTTGCGTCCGCGCGAGTGCATCTGGCGCTTCCCGAACGCCGCCTGTTTGAGCGTGACGCCGTGCAGCCGACCGCTTCGGTCTGGATCGAGCTGCGCCGCGCCGATCTGGGCGCGCGCCACGCCAACGCCATCCGCACGCTTGTATCGAGCGCCGTGCCCGACCTCTCCGCCGACCAGGTCACTATTCTGGACTCGGAAGGACGCGTGCTCGCCCGCGGCGGCGGCGACGATCCCACAATCGCCGCATCCGGCGCGATGGACGATCGCCGCGCCGGCATAGAAGACCGCATTCGCCAGCGCGTGCTCGACCTCGTGGAAGGCATCACGGGCCCGTCGACCGCGCGCGTGCAGGTCGCCGCCGATGTCGATTTCAACCGCGTCACCGAAACCCAGACAATTTTCGATCCTGAAGGCCGGGTCATGCGCGCGGTCACGCGCGAAGAAGAGAGCTCGCGCGACGAAGACCTTGACGAGGCCGGCGCTGTTTCGGTTTCGGAAAACGTGCCCGAGGGCGAAGAAGCCGACGACGTCGTCGCGCCGACAAGCACCTCGACCTCCAACCGCACGCGCGAGACCACCAACTTCGAAATCTCCCAGCGCACGCGTACGGAGCAAAGCGAAGTCGGCGTCGTGCGCCGCGTCTCGGTCGCCGTCGCCGTGGATGGTTTGCGCGCGATAGGCGATGACGGCGAAGTCCAGGTGACGCCGCGCAGCCCGGAACAAATCTCCCAGATCGAAGCGCTTGTTCGTTCCGCCATCGGATTTGATGAAGAGCGCGGCGACGTCGTCACGGTGAGCGCGATGGAGTTTGCGCGCACGCCGATGCTCGACACCTCGACCGGCGCGCCCGGCGCCTTCTCCTTTGACATGGACGACGCGATGCGCGCCGCCGAACTCGGCGTGCTGCTCGTCGTTGCGCTGATGATCATCTTCCTGGTCGCACGCCCGCTGATGCAAGGCGCCGTGGGCGGCGCGCCCGCGCTCGCCGGCGCCGGCGGCGGCCGGGTGGCGATGTCGCGCGTGGGCGGCGGCTCCGGCGAACTCATCACCAATGACAGCGCCACGCTGTCCGACGCTTCAGGCGGCGGCGGAGGCGGCGGCGGCAATCTGCCCGCGCCCGACGGCGAAGATGAGTCGATCGACCTCGAACGCATTCAAGGCCGCGTGCGCGCCTCTTCCATCAAGAAGGTTTCGGAAATCGTCACCAACCACCCCGACGAGACGCTCTCCATCGTCCGCAACTGGCTGCACAACGAGTAATCCGTCATGGCGCGAGGCGAACAAAAAGCAAAGACGATCGAAGATCCCGCCGCCTTGAGCGGGCCGGAGAAAGCCGCCGTCATCATGCTCGCGCTGGGCGAGGATCACGCCGATCTCTGGAGCGGGCTCGACGAAGAGGAGATCAAGGAAGTCTCCCAGGCGATGGCCAATCTCGGCGCGATTTCGTCCAAGGCGGTCGAGGCGCTGATCGTCGATTTCGTCGGCAATCTTTCATCAACAGGCTCGCTGCACGGCTCGGTCGAAGCGACCTATCGCCTGCTCGCAAACTTCCTGCCCGCCGAGACCGTCGACACGGTCATGGAGGAAATTCGCGGTCCCGCAGGCCGAACGATGTGGGACAAGCTCGGCAATGTGAACGAAGCCGTGCTCGCCAATTATCTGAAGAATGAATATCCGCAGACGGTCGCGGTCGTTTTGTCCAAGATCAAATCAGACCACGCCGCGCGTGTTCTGGGCTCGCTGCCGGAGGAATTCGCGCTCGAAGTGGTGATGCGCATGCTCCGTATGGAGCCGGTGCAGCGCGAAATCCTGGACAAGATCGAATCGACGCTGCGCGTCGAATTCATGTCCAACCTGGCGCGCACCAATAAGCGCGACAGCCATGAGATGATCGCCGAGATTTTCAACACGTTCGACCGGCAGACGGAAAACCGCTTCCTCGCCGCCCTGGAAGAGCGCAACCGCGATTCCGCCGAGCGCATCCGTGCACTGATGTTCGTGTTCGAGGACTTGTCCAAGCTCGACCCGGGCGGCGTGCAGACGCTGCTGCGCTCGGTCGAAAAAGACCAGCTCGCGCTTGCGCTCAAGGGCGCATCGGATTCCCTGCGCGACCTCTTCTTCTCCAACATGTCCGAACGCGCCGCCAAGATCATGCGCGACGACATGGCCGCCATGGGGCCGGTCCGCCTCAAAGACGTCGACGGTGCGCAAACGGGCATGGTCCAGGTCGCCAAGGACCTGGCCGCGAAAGGCGAGATCATGCTCGCCGAGTCCGGCGGCGACGACGAGCTGATTTACTAGGAGCGTGACGATGGCTGCGGGTTCTGTTCGCAAATTCACATTCGACACAGTGTTCGACTCTTCGGGCCGGATATTGCGCGACGCTGACGGTCCGTGTGCGTCCTATACTGTTGAGGAAGTCGAAGCCGCCAAGCAGGCCGCCTTCGCCGAAGGAGAGCGCTCCGCTGTCGCGGTCACGCAGGAACAAATCGCCCAGGCGCTCAACGCCATCGCCGCCGCAGCGAGCGAGATGCTCGCCCGCCTGAGCGCGGAATCGGCGAGCCTGAAACAGGACGCCGCCGCACTCGGCGTCGTCGCTGCGAAGGCCGCCGCCGGGCGCGCGCTCACCTGTTTCGGCGAGGAAGAGGTCGACAGCTTTTTCGCCGAAGCCGCTGACCTTCTGCGCGCCGCTCCGCGCGTCATCATCCGCGTCGCGCCCGACGCCGCACAGGCCGCCGAAGCGCGCCTCACCGAGGCCGCGCGTCAGGCCGGTCTGGAGGGCCAGCTCATTGTTTCGGCCGATGAGAACGCCGGCCCCGGCGACATCGCGATCGAATGGCCCGATGGCGCGGTCGAACGCAGCACGCAGCACGCGTTGCAACGCATTGAAGAAGCCGCGCAGCGCTGGTTGAGCGCGCATGAAGCCGAAACCGACGACCAACTTGAACTCTTCGCAGCCTGAGGCCGGAAAAGGAACATCATCCGATGTCGGAAAATGAACTCAATCTCCCTGAATTCGAGGAAGGCGCAGGCGATCTGAAGCCGCCGGAAGCGTCTGAGAAAAGCGCCACGGACCTCACCCCCGTCTTCGACGTGCCCGTCCACATCTCAGCGGTTCTGGGCCGGGCTCATGTCGATGTCGCCAATCTCTTAAGGCTTGAGCGCGGCTCGGTTCTGGAGCTTGACCGCAAGGTCGGCGAGGCCATCGACATCTTCGTCAACAACCGTCTCGTCGCGCGCGGCGAGGTCGTGATCGTGGATGAACGCCTCGGCGTGACCATGACGGAAATCATCAAAGGCGGCGACGCGGGACAGTAAGACCGCGCCGCCAGACGTCTCTGAAGTGGAGAACGGATTACAATGCGACTACTGATTGTCGGAGCCCTGAACGGCCAATTGTCCGCAGCGACGAAAATCGCCATGGACAAAGGCGCGAAAGTCGCGCAGGTCGACGATATCGCAGCCGCAACCGCCGCCTTGCGCGCCGGGCAAGGCGCCGACCTCGTCATGGTCGACGCCAAGCTCGACATCGCCGCCTTGGTGCGCGCCAATGAGGCCGAGCGCATCTGCGTGCCGATCGTTGCGTGCGGCGTCGACATCCGGCCGGACGTCGCGGCCGGCGCCATCCGCGCGGGCGCGAAGGAATTCATCCCGCTGCCGCCCGACGCCGAGCTGATCGCCGCTGTTCTCGCCGCCGTCGTCGACGACGACCGGCCGATGATCGCGCATGACCCCGCCATGAAGCGCGTGCTCGAACTCGCCGATCAGATCGCAGCGTCGGAAGCGCCCATCCTCATCACCGGCGAAAGCGGCGTCGGCAAGGAAGTCATCGCGCGCCACGTCCATAAGAAATCCAAGCGCGCCGCACGCCCCTTCATCGCGGTCAACTGCGCGGCCATTCCGGACAATCTTCTGGAAAGCGAGCTGTTCGGCCACGAGAAAGGCGCCTTCACCGGCGCGGTCGCGCGCCGGATCGGCAAGTTCGAAGAAGCCGACGGCGGCACCCTGCTGCTCGACGAAATCTCGGAAATGGATGCGCGCCTGCAGGCCAAATTGCTGCGCGCGCTGCAGGAGCGCGAAATCGACCGGGTCGGCGGCTCTTCGCCCGTCAAGGTGAATATCCGCGTGCTCGCCACGTCGAACCGCGACCTCGCCGAAGCCGTCCGTGAGGGTACCTTCCGCGAAGACCTTCTCTTCCGCCTAAACGTCGTCAATCTGGCGCTGCCCGCGCTGCGCGACCGTCCCGCCGACATCTCCGCATTGGCGGAGCATTTCGCGCGCAAATATGCCCGCGCCAACAGCTTCCAGCCCATGGCGATCAGCGACGAGGCGATGAAGCGGCTGAAGACCCATCACTGGCCGGGCAATGTGCGCGAGCTGGAAAATGCGATGCACCGCGCGGTCTTGTTGTCTGGCGGCGGAGAAATCACGCTCGACGCCATTCGCGCGCCTGATGGCGCCGCCTATGCGGCGAGCACGACGGGACCCGCCCAGCGCGCCGCCCAGGCCGCTGACGCCGCCTCGCGCGCCATGGTCGGCCGCACCGTCGCCGAGGTTGAACAAGAGCTCATTCTCGACACGCTCGGCCACTGCCTCGGCAATCGCACGCATGCGGCCCGCATTCTCGGCATTTCCATCCGTACCCTGCGCAACAAGCTCAACGCCTACACTCAATCCGGCGTCGTCGTGCCCGCTCCGGGCGAAGGTCGCGCGCCCTAAGGCTCAAACATGACAGACGCTCCAGCACGCCCCGCCGGCTCGGCGCCCCTTTCGGGCTCTGATTTCGCCAAGACGCTTCTGCGCCGCGACACTGCGTTCGCGGCCGGCGTCATGGCGATCATCCTGATGCTGATCCTGCCTTTGCCGACCTGGCTGCTGGACATCACGCTGGCCTTGTCGATCTCGTTTTCCGCACTCGTGCTGATGACGGCGCTGTTCATTCGCGCCCCGCTCGAGTTCACCGCTTTCCCGACGATTCTGCTGGTTGCGACCATGTTCCGGCTGGCGCTGAACATCGCGTCCACCCGGCTCATTCTCGCCAACGGCAATGAGGGCGAATCCGCCGCCGGCGACATCATCGCCGCCTTCGGCTCGTTCGTGATGCAGGGCAATTTCGTCATCGGCATCATCGTCTTCATTATCCTGGTGATCGTGAATTTCATCGTCATCACCAAAGGCTCGAGCCGCATCGCCGAGGTGGGCGCGCGCTTCAGCCTGGATGCGATGCCGGGCAAGCAGATGGCGATCGATGCGGATTTTTCCGCCGGCCTCATCAATGAGGACGAGGCGCGCAAGCGCCGCGCCAATCTGGAAGCGGAATCAAACTTTTTCGGCTCCATGGACGGCGCCTCGAAATTCGTGCGCGGCGACGCCGTGGCGGGCCTGCTCATCACGGCCATCAATGTCGTCGCCGGCATCATCATTGGACTGATGCAGCACGATATGAGCCTGGGCGATGCGGCCGACGCCTATACGCGCCTGACCGTCGGCGACGGCCTTGTCTCGCAAATCCCGGCGCTGGTGATTTCCGTCGCCGCCGGTCTCGTCGTCTCCAAGGCGGGCGTGGACGGGGCGGCCGATGAAGCCTTCATCGATCAGCTTACGGGCTATCCGCAAGCCCTCGCCATGGTGTCGGGCGTGTGCGTCGTCGCCGGCCTCCTTCCCGGACTGCCGATGATTCCCTTTTTCCTTATCGGCGGATTAAGCGGTTGGGCGGCCTATGTGCTTCAGCAGCGCGCGCGCGACAAATTAGCGAATGAGGCCGCGGCGCCCATAGACGCCGAGGCGGAAGCCGCCGCCTCCGCCGAGCCGCCCATCCAGGAAGCGCTCGCCATCGACGAGCTCAAGATCGAGCT